>NZ_DASURI010000765.1:0-9701 GCF_036280135.1 Longimicrobium sp. | reverse complement strand
GGCCCCGCGCGAACGCCCCCTCCGGGCTCGCGGAGCTCGCCCACCTCCCCCAAAACTGCTGGGGGAGGTTGAACTACTGCTTTCATCCCGCAGGGTGCGCGCAACGCCGAGTGGCTCAGGAGAAATGATTCCTGAGAGGGTCCCACCCTCCTCGGGCTTCGAAAGCGTCATCCTGAGGAGCCGCCGCGCAGGCCCTGACCGGGCGCGAACCATGGCGGCGACGAAGGATCTTGCCCGCAAAACGCTGCGGTGGCCCTTGTGCACGGAATCCGCCTCCGAGTTTCGCACACAAGATCCTTCGGTCGCGCCAAGGTGCTGCGCGCGTTCATGTCATGCGCGGCGCTCCCTCAGGATGACGCTCCCTGCGTTTCATTCAGCTCCGCCCGAATTCGCCGCGACCGGCCGTCAGGGGATGAAGGCCTCGCCCTCCCACGGGTCCGCGGGGGGTGACGCGCCGTTGCCGCCGGCGTGCACCGGCGCGGGGGTGGGCAGGGGGGACAGGCGCGAAGCGCGGCGCCGGGGCACGCGCACGCCGGCCAGCAGGCGCAGCAGGTTGCCGCCCGTGACCATCCGCTCCTCGGCAGGCGGCAGACGCAGCGCGCGCACCTTCTCCAGCTCCACGCCGGGGTGCAGCCACGGCCCGTCGGAGCCGAAGAGGAACTTGCGCGCGCCCGCCCGCCGCACGGCCCGCTGCAGGATGTCGAACCGGCGGATGCCCGACGTGTCGGTGTACACGTTGGGCCAGCGCACCAGGTGGTCGATCATGGCCGTCTGCGCCCGCCAGTCGTCCGCGAAGCTGCCCAGGTGCGGGATGATGAACCGCACGTCCGGGTACTGCGACGCCAGCAGCTCCACCGCCGACACCTCGCCCGTCACGTCGTACAGCACGGGCAGGCGATACCGGCGCGCCGCCTCGCAGATCTCCCGGGTGATGCGGGCGTCGTGGCGGTGCACCTTGATCCCCCGGAACCCGAACCGCTCCACCGTCTCGCGCACCAGGGCGCCCACCCGGCCCGCGTCGCGCGCCGGGTGGATGAAGGCATATCCCCAGAAGCGGTCCGGCCGCGACGCCACGATGCGCGCCACCTGCCGGTTGGCCACGGCGTAGTCCGAGTGGAACGCCGCGAACAGCACCGTGCGCCGGATGCCCGCCTCGTTCGCCCAGCGCAGGTAGTCGCCCAGGGGCGCGTCGGTGTCCCACGGGCCCGTGAGCCCGTCGCCTTTGCCCGCGTGGCAGTGGCTGTCGATGATCATCGTCTTCCCTGGATCCGTGGGCGCGTCACTTCCGCCAGTCCGGCGGGATCGGCTTGCCGTCGTCGATCTTGTACCCGGGGCCGCCGTCGCTCAACCCCAGGTTGTCCACCGCCCACTGGCCCACGTTGAGCCACAGGTCCGGCCCGGGATCGTTCTCGCGCATGGCGCTGGATTGTCGATGCGCCAGCACCTGCGTGATGCCGAGCTTCGCGACCAGGTGGCGCACCAGGCAGCGGCCCGCGCTGATCTGACGGGGCGTGACGGTGTGGCAGCCGTGCTTTTGGGGCTTCCAGCAGCTCCCCTTGCGATTCGGAAAGTTGCCGGCGAACTCCACCGCCACGCTGAACCGGTTGAAGCGGTTGGATGCGAACAGGTACGCGGCATCCGGGTGCAGCTGGAGGATGGTCCCGTTGGGCGTGATGGCGTAGTGGGCGGTGACGTCGTCGTATCGGGCCGGGTTGTCTCCCCGGCTGAAGCCCATCTGGTGCAGCACCAGCGCCTTGAAGTCCGTACGCTTGAGGCTCTTTCGCTTGCCGCGGTCCGTCAGGCCCGTGCGGTCCTGGATGGGGCATGGGGGCATGCCGCGCGGTCCCTTGGGTGGCGGTCCGGCGCAGAGCATCGGGGGCACCAGGTTGGCCGGCACCACCCTGCCCGGAAGCACCTCCGCCATCATGCCGCCCCGGCCCGGAGCCGGCCCGCAGCGGCCCAGCATTCCGAAGGTGCTCCATGCCCTGCGCAGCGCGGGGTCCAGCCGCGCGGCATCCCCCTTTACGCCGTCGCGAAAGACGATGAACGGCGGCTCCGTCCCGCCCGGTTCCATCAGTACGGCCGCGTCTTCCCCCGCGGGGATGACCGTCCACCACGAGGAACCCAGCTTCTTGGCGCGGAGCGCGGGCTTTTGCTGGTCCACCTTGTAGATCCCCAGCCGTCCGGCCTTTACGGCACCGAGCATTCCCCACGCATCCGCCCGGGCGGAGGGATCGCCCCGGGACATGCGCATCAGCGCATACTGCGCGTGCACGTCGATGGCGGGGTGGATGACACCCTGCTGCGTCGCGGGGATCGGCCCTGTCTCCTCTTCCATCTCTCCAAGCAGCCCGTCAGCGTCCGGTAGCAGGATGATCTCCCGCCCCCGCCGCACCCACCGGCCGCTCATCCGCGATACGTCGTTGCTGCGCATGGTCACCTCGATCGCCCGGAGGGCGCGGTGGGAGAAATCGTCAGTCCGGCAGCTCGTAGTACTGGCCCGGCGCGCCGGTGCCGGTGCGCAGGTAGGCGGGTCGGACGTGGCCGGGCGCCTGCTTGTGGATGAGCCGCAGCCCCGCTCCCACGACCTTGAACGGCACGCGCGGCGTGCGCGTGGTGAGCGGCGAGGTGATGGCCCGCGCCGTCGCGGCGTCCGTGGCCGACGCGCTGGCGCCGCGCACCCCGCGCGAGACAGCGCGCACGACGGCGTGCTCCAGCGCGAACAGGTCCGCCGGGGTGGTGGCCGCGGAGGGAATGCCCAGGAAGACGCGGTAGCGCGACAGGTCCACCTTCATCCGCCGCAGGGTGTCGCGGTGGTCCCCCAGACGCTTGCGGAAGGTTGTATCTCCCTTGCCCACGTAGACCGGCACGAAGCCCGCGTTGCCGCGTTTTTCCACCAGGTACACGCCCTTGCCGTCCGCGTGGAGCAGCGGCGGGCCCTTGGGAAGCGTCGTCAGCACCTCCGGTCCGTCCAGGACAAAGCGATACGGGCCGTACCACGTCATCGTGCCCTGGATGGAGCGCTGCTCCTCGTTCTCCATCTCCCCCTCCACGGGGGTGACGGCCAGGATCTCGCCCTCCAGCTCGCCCGTGGGCCGCACGAGCATCCGAAAGCCCGGCGCGCCGAACACGTCCAGCCGCGGCCCGCCCGCCGCGCCGCGAAAGCGCCCCAGCCGCCGCGCCCGGCGCGCTACGCGGCCCACCCCGCGCGCCACGGCCGCCGCGGGGTCCGCCGGCAGGGGACCGCCCGTGAGCCGCTGGAGCTGCTCGGGCCGCAGCCGGCCCAGGATGGTGTGCAGCCCCGCGTGCGGCAGCCGCAGCCGGTAGCCGCCCCCGTCGTCCAGCGCGGGACCGGCGGATGTCCATCCCCCGTCGCCGGCCGCGTCCGCCACACCGCCCGACGCGCCGTCGTCATCCACGCCGGCCGTCGCGTCGATACCGCCCATCGCGTCGATGCCGTCCGCCGCGAGCGGCTCGTCGCCGGTCTCCGCCTCCAGGCCCACGACCTCGAAGCGCATCCCTCGGGGACGGGTGACCACGCGCCAGCTGCGCCCGCCCATCCGCCCGCGGAAGACGGGAAGCCGCTCCCCCGTTCCTCGCCGGCGCAGGGTGCCGATGGGGCGCGCGCGGCGCAGCATGCCGTGCAGCCGCGGGAACCAGGGCCGGCGGCCCCAGCGCGCCCACACGCGCGGCGGCAGCCACGGCCCGCCCCAGAGATGGATGGACTGCACGTCGTACCCGTCGTCGTCCACCCATCCCCCGTCCGACCAGCCGCCATCCGCCGATCCGAATCCGTCGCTCGCGCCGAATCCGCTGTCCGCCGATCCGTATCCACTCGCGGCCGATCCGTATCTGCCGTCCGCCGATCCGAATCCGCCGCCCGCGTCCGCGCCCTCGTCCCAGCGGTTCACGCTCCCGGACCAGCCGCCGCCCGCGCCGCCGGTCCACGCGCCGCCGGCCGCGGGCGGGTCGTCGTAGCCGGCGTCCGCGGCGTAGGGGCTGCCGCGCCGCGTGCCCCACCGGTCGTAGCGCGAGGCCGCGCCCCGCATCCCTCCGTCGTCGCCTGGGTACCGCATCGCACGCTCCTTTCGTCAGGGCCCGCGGCGCGCGCCAGGGCGCCGGCCGCGCGGGCCAGTTCGTCGTCCGTGTGGTCCGCCCGCAGCAGCAGCGTGAGCGCGGGGCCGGGCGCCGCGCGCAGGACGGCGCGCATGCCCGCCGCGGCCAGCCGGGCATGCGCCGCGGCGGGATCCGCCAGCCCCGTGACCGTCTGCACGGGAAACCCTCCGCCCGTGGTGCCCAGCCCGGCATCCGCCAGCATCCGTCGGAGCGTGCCGATCCGGTCCGCCAGGCGCGCGCGCAGGGCGTCGCCGCGGGCGCGGTTCAGCGCCAGGGCGCGGGCGGCCGCGCGCACGGCGGCCACGGAGGGCGGCGAGCCGTGCATCCGCGTCCCCGGCAGCGCGCGAAACCGGCGGACGAGCGCCGCGCTCCCGGAGAGGGCCGCGACCGGCGCGCCGAACGCCTTGGCCAGCGACGCGCCGATGACCAGCTCCGGCCCGTCCAGTCCCCACCACCGCGCCGATCCGCCTCCCCCGAAGCCGTAGGGAGGATGGCCATCGGCCCCCGCGCCCAGGATGCCCAGCGCCTGCGTGTCGTCCACGACCAGGAGCCCACCCCGTTCGCGGACGGCGGCCGCGTAGTCCGCCAGGGGCGCCGGCCGCCCGCAGCCGGGGCAGACCCCGTCGCAGAGGACGACCGGCGTCCCCCGTCTTCCGATTCGCCCGAGCGCCCGCCGCAGCGCGTCTCCGTCGTGGTGGGCAAAGCGGATGACGGGGACGCCGGCGCACCCGGCCCGCGCGGCGCCCCAGCGGGCCACCGCGTACGCCCCGGCATCCACCAGCACGGCGGACGCGCCGGGCCCCAGCAGGGCGAACAGGTCGTGGAACAGGTGCAGGGTGGAGGGCAGCAGCACGCCGTCCTCCAGCCCCTGCAGCCGGGCCAGGCGCCGGGCCGTCCGCACGGCGCCGGGCGGCTCGTCCAGCACGGCGGGGATGCCCGTCGTCAGCGACGTCCACGGGCCCAGGGCGGCCCACGGGTGCCGCATGCCCAGGTACAGGGCGAGGACAAAGTCGCCCCCGCCCCCGCCCGCTCGCCTCACACGCCCAGGAGGACGATGGAGTGGCCCCGGCGAATCCACCGCCCCGACTGCGCCCCACCGCCGGGGAAGCCCGGCCCGCCCGGTCCGCCCGGTCCGGCCGGCCGGCCGTCCCCCGCGCCGTTGGCCGCGGAAGCCACCGCGCGCACCAGCTGCGGCGCCACCTGCCGCGCGGCCTGCACGGCTGCCTGCCGGGCGATGGCGGCGGGCGGGCCGGCCATGGGCGCCCGCGCGGCCGCCTGCGTGGCCTGCACGGCCGTCCGCACCAGCTGCTGGGCCATCTCGAACTCCATCTCCTGGTCCATCCCTTCCAGCTCCCACCCCAGCTGGCCCTTGACGAAGCTGCCCGCCTGGCTGCCCAGCCTGGCCCCGGCGGAGCCGCCGAAGTACCCGCCGATGGCGCCGCCCACCACGGGGAGGGCCTTGCCCGCGGCGTTCTTGAGGATGCCGCCCAGGGCCTTGCCCGCGCCGGACTGCGCGAAGCTGCGGGCCGCGCCCGCCGCGCGCTTGATGAGGTTGCCGAAGAACTGGTCCAGCTCGGCCTCGTCCTGCACCTCCAGGAGCTCGGCGGCCAGGGCGGCCACCTCGCCCTCGTCCATCACCTCGGCCTCCATCTCGCCGCTCCACTCGCCCTGCTGCGCGTCCATCTCCCACTCGTTGTCGCCGGTCTCGAAGCCGAACTCGCTCTCGAACTCGTTGAGGGTGCGATCCAGGTCGTGCATGGGTTCCTCCCGCGGTTGGGGATCAGGGTTGATGTCGGTTCGTCGGATCAGGCCGGGCCGGCCGCGCGCCGGCCCGGGGTGCGGCGTTCGTTCAGCGGATGGCGCCCGCGGCCCGGCGCGCGGAGAGCAGCCGGTTGCGCAGGTGGTACGAGGGCTGGAGGTACCGCGCGTCCGTGCGGTTGCGCACCTCCGCCACGTCGTCGCCCAGGCCCACGCCCGTGGCCGTCTGGTAGGCGTGGATGTAGCGCTGCACGTCCTCGCGCCAGTAGCGCAGCCACGAGCGCGCGTCCTCCTGGCCCGCGTTGTTCCACGGGCCGTAGCGGATGGAGAGCAGGATGCGCTCGCCGGACTGCGCCAGGTCGCTGAAGTAGCGCACGCTGGTGTCCGTCCATCCCTGCAGCCGCTTCATGGCGTCCACCCCGCCCATCCACTCCTCGGGGTAGGCCGTCATGTGCCGGCCGCGCAGGAACTCGCGCATCTCCGGCCGGGAGATGAGCCACTGCTGCATCATCATCTCGCCGCGCGACTGCCAGGGCAGGTCGCGGAACTGGTTGTGGGCGCCCTCGCTCAGCAGCAGGTGCACCTCGCGCAGCGAGTTGAGCACGGGGAAGGGGTCCGCGATGACGGTGGTGTCGTTGTCCTCGCGGTAGAACGCGGACGCCTGGCGCAGCAGGTTGTGAAAGCCCTCCAGGAACCGCGACCGCGGGTCCGCGGCGCGCAGGGGCGGCACGGCGCGGCCGTACAGCGTGAGGCCGTAGTGGTGGTTGTACTCGTACGCCCGGCGCACGACGGACAGCCGGCTGGGCTCGTCCTGCAGCCACCCCCAGATAAAGCCGCTGAGGGGCCGCAGGGGGTCAAGCTCCAGCTCCGCCAGCGGATCGGGGCCGGGACCCGCGCGGCGCACGTTCTGAAAGCGCCGGGTGATGGCCGCGATGGTCTGGTTGAGCATCCCCTCTTCCATCCAGTACGACCAGATGAGCTCCAGCAGGCAGGGCGCATCGAGCTGCTCGTTCTCCAGCGCCAGGCAGAACCGGTCCTGCACGGCCACCTTGCCCCCGGGAAACGCGGTCCGGATCACCATCTCCAGGTAGTTGTTGCCCGCGTGGCCCAGGAACGACGAGAGCTTGTCCTGCGCCTCCTGGTACGACAGCCCGGCCGGCGCCTCGATCTGCCCGAAGCCCCGCTCGTTGAGCTCCATCCCGAAGCGCGCGTCCGCTCCCTTGGTGCCGGAGGGAAAGGGGCACACGCCGCAGTTGAGCAGCAGGAAGATCTCCGTGGCCGACTTGAGGTACGGGTACAGGTCGGCGCCCGGCACGTGGCGGCACAGGGCCAGCTCCTTTCGCTGGTCCGGCGTGAGCAGCGCGTCGCGGTCGCTGGGCACCGGCTCGCAGACCGTGCGCAGGAACCGGGCGTAGTTGGGGAACGACAGCGCCTCGCTGTGGGCGTCGATGGCGTACCACAGCACGTCGATGTCGCGGGGCTCGGCCTCCGTGCGCCGCAGCGACACGGAGCGCTCCGTCGTCGACAGCGCCGGGCTGTCGGCCAGCACCTGCGCCACGCGCTCCGTGGCCTTGCGCAGGCGCTGGCCGGACTTGTTGATCTGCTGCACGAAGTCGCGGTCGTGGTACGCGTTGGTCACGTGCACCATGTCCGGCAGCGGCTCGTAGACCTCGTCCGCGCTCCCGCCCGGCTCGGTGGGTCCCGTCGTGTCCTGTTCGTCTGCCATCTGCTCCTCCTTGTGCGGGGGAAAAGGATTGTTCAGCCGGTGGGCGCCAGCGCCGCGCGGGCCCGGGGGCGGGCCGCGGCGTAGTCGGTGGTCTCCAGCGTGTCGCGCAGCGCCCAGAACTTGAGCAGGTCGCCCAGCAGGCGGCTTTCCTGCTCGGGAGAAAGGGTCCCGTCGGCGCGGGCCTGGCCCAGCACCGCGAACACCAGCGACGGCGCGCCGCTGCGCAGCCGCAGAAACGAGCCCTGCCACGCCCGCCACAGGGCCCGCAGCCGCTCCGGCCGGCGCTCCTCCGGGCGCATGCCCTCGCCCAGGGCGTCGCCGCGCATGAGCGGGGGACGGAACGCCGCCAGCAGCCGCACGAACGCGGGCATGCTCTCCAGCAGCAGGGGGATGAGGCGCGCCGGCTCCGGCGCCAGGTCGCCCTGCGCGGGGTAGTAGCGCTCCCACGTGCGGGCCAGCCGGTCCCACTGCGGGTCCGGGTACAGCGCCTGGCCCATGGCGCACGAGAGGCGCACGCGCATCCACGGCATGGGATGCGGATCGTCCACGTTCACCCGGAAGACGAAGGCGCGCGGCAGGCTCACGACGCCCATGAGCCCGGCCGTGGATGCCACGCCCACGCGCCCCACGGACCAGAAGTCCGCCACGATCTCGCTGATCCACCGCTCCCACAGCCGCCACGCGTCCGCCAGGTGGCCGGCCTGCTCCGCCCGGGCCCGCAGGACGGGGCGCAGCACGTTCACCAGGTCCAGCAGGGCGGCGCCCTGGTGCCCCACCTCGTGCACGAGGGACGAGGCGATGCCGCTGCCCACCATCCGCTCCCGCGGCACACGGACGATGGCCACGGGGCTCTCGCCGCCGCCCGGCAGCCGCGTGCGGGCGCGGCGGATGGCGGCGCCGTGGCCGCGGTCCAGGTAGCAGATCACGGGCGGCGCGTCGAAGTAGTCGCCGGGAAGCCGCAGGGCGTCCGTGGCCACCACGTCCAGCCCCGCCAGCCACACGCCCGTCTCGCTCTCGCTGCGCTGCGTGAGCACGTCCGCGAAGACGTCGAAGTGCGAGAGGACGACGTTGAAGCGCAGGCGAAGGAAGGTGAACCGGCGCTGCGCCTCTTCCGCCGTGCGCGAGCGGCCGGGCCCGCGGATCCAGGCGATGAAGCGCTGCACGCGCCCGCGCAGCTCGCGGCGCCCGTCCGCCAGGTAGTGCTCGATGGCCGACTGGGCGGCCGTGGACGCGGCGGCGGCCGGCACCATGGGCTCGTGCAGGGCAAAGGGCCGCACCCGCGCCAGCCGGGTGAGCAGCGCGCGCGCCTCCTGCTCCAGCAGCCAGTGGGCGAAGGGCAGGCGTTCCATGGCGTCAGTCTCCCAGCCGGACGATGAGCAGGTTGCCGCGGCGCACCCACGATCCCTTGCGCGCCAGCCCCGCCAGCTGCTGGAGGCCGCCGCCGCGCCCATTCGCCCCGTATCCGCCGCCGTACCCGGCCGATCCGTATCCGCCGGACGCGCCATATCCGCCGGCCGATCCGTATCCCGTGGACACGCCGTAGCCGGAGGATGCGTATCCGCCCGATCCGTATCCGCCGCCGTAGCCGCGGCTGGAGGACCGGCCGCCGCGGGCGGTGCCCCAGGTGAGCTCCTCCTCGCCGGCCATCGCGGGGGACGCGGACGGGGCCTGCGCGGCCATTCGGCGCCGTCCGCCGCACCGGCAGCGTCCGCGGCGCGCGCCGGCGCCAGCCACCAGCCCGGGGGCGTGCACCTGGGCGGCGGCCATGACGGCGTCCTTGGCCGCCACCACGGGCGAGCCCTGCGGGGGCGACTGGGCAGCCTGGCGGGCCGCCTCGCCGCTCAGGCGCACGAAGCGGCGGGCCACCTCGAACTCCTGGTCCTGCGGGCTCATGCCCTCCAGCTCCAGCCCGAACAGCTTGCCGCCGGCGGATGCCAGCTTGCTGCCGATCATGCCGCCCACGCCGGGCAGCACCATGTTGCCCAGCGCGGCGCCGGCGATGGGCAGCGCCTTGCTGGCGACGGTCTTGAGCACGCCGCCCAGGGCCTTGCCCACGCCGGAGCTCGCGAACTTCTTGATGGCGCCGCCGGCCTTCTGGATG
>NZ_DASURI010000764.1:0-3495 GCF_036280135.1 Longimicrobium sp. | reverse complement strand
ACCCATCACCGGAACCGGGATGACCCTGCGTCCGCACGGATGCGGTGATGTGCGGGCGGAAGCGACGGAGACCTGCGCCGAGACCGCTCCCGCCGCGCGGGGCGACGGGAGCGGGGCACCTGCGGCACACTCGGAGGGATGGGTGGTGGGGTGCGGCGCCCTGTCAGGGGGCACCGGGCGGGAAACGATCGCGGCGGGCCGGAGAGCGTCCGCCCGCCGCGACCGGGTCATCATCAGAAGCCCTGCACGATGCGCTGCATGATGGAGCGGGCGTATTCCTGGTCCCACTTCGCGACGCCGTCGCGCACGGAGACGCGCACGCGGGTGGTGGCCCCACCGCCGTCCAGTTCCACGTGCACGGCATCCCCTTCCGGCGCCACGCCGTGGATCTCCACCTCGCGGTCGTCGGGCTCCACTTCACGGTCCTGGATGGAGATCCGCATCTCCGCCAGCACCGTCCGCGTGCGTAGCGCCACGTCGGCCAGGGGGGCGTTCACGGTGCTCTCGGCCTTCTGGTCCGTCAGGTAGACGCCCGCCGCCGCCCCGCCTCCCGCCGCCGCGGCGGCCCAGCATCCACTCCCCGCCGACACCGCCAGCAGCACGGCCATCCCCGCGCCCATGCGTCGCATCGTTCTCATCGAACGCTCCTCCAGAAGGGGGTTCTCCCACGGCCTCGCGCCGGGACCTGTGGAGAAGTTAACGTGTTGCGAACAAGGGAGATTGAAGGATCTTGACCGGCTCCGCCCACCGGCGTTCCGCGGCCGGAGGCGGGGGCGGCGCGGCCGGCCGGTCAGGCGGCCGGACTCCCGCGCTCGTCCGCCGGCGCGTGCACGGGAAGGGTGATCCAGAACGTGCTCCCCTTGCCTGGGGTGCTGTCCACGCCGATGCGGCCGTGGTGCGCCTCCACGATCCCCCTGGCGATGGCGAGGCCCAGCCCGGCCCCCCGCCGGTCCCCCTCGCTGGCCTTCCAGAAGCGGTCGAACACGCGGCCCGCCTGCTCCGCCGTGAGGCCGGGACCCGTGTCCGTCACGCAAATGCGCGCTTCGGACCCCGCCGCGGCCGCGTGCAGCCGCACGGTGCCCCCTTCGGGAGTGAACTTGAGGGCGTTGCCCAGCAGGTTGGCCAGCACGCGGGCCATCTGCCGCTCGTCCAGCTCCACCTCCGGCAGCCCCGGCTCCACGTCGCACTCCAGCCGCAGCCCACCCGCGGAGGCCAGCGTTCCCCACTGCTCGCACGTCTGGCCAAGCAGGGCGTACAGGCTGTGGGGGGACAGGTGGACGGCAAAGCGCCCGGCCTCGATCTGCGTCACGTCCAGCAGGTCGCCGATGAGCTGGTTCATCTGGTTCGCCGCGCGGCGGATGACGTCCAGCCACTTGCGCGTCTCCTCGCGGCGCTCGCGCCCGGTCTCCGAGAGGAGCACGGCCGTCGTCACCAGGGTGCTGAGCGGACCGCGCAGGTCGTGCGAGACCACGCCCAGCACCTCTTCGCGCGCGCTCAGGGCGTGCTGCACCGTCTCGTACAGCCGCGCGTTCTCCAGCGCCAGCGCCGCGCGCACGGCCAGGTCCTTGGCCACGATCAGGTCCATGGCGTCGTAGCGGCGGCCCGGCTGCGACAGCCCCAGGAGCATGACCGCGCCCAGGCGGTCGTGGGCCCGGATGGGAACCACCATGTAGGAATGCACCCCCAGCCGCCGCGCGTTGCCGTCCCCGAACACCCGGTCCAGCCCCGCCAGCGCCGCCGCGTCGCACTCCGTGCAGAGGGACGGCTCGCCGCTGGCCACGGCGGCCAGGATGGGGTGCTCCGGGTCGCGCGTGCCCGCCGAAAGGCAGGAGGAGGGGTTCAGCAGCCGCTCGCGGGCTTGGCGGCCGTGGGCCGCGGCGGCGCGGCGCACGTCGCCGTTGGGCTCCACCAGGTCCAGCACGCACAGGTCCGCCAGGGCGGGGATGCACAGCCGCGCCAGGTTGGCGGCCGTCACCCCTACGTCCAGCGTGGCGTCCAGCAGGGCGCTGGCGCGGGCCAGGAAGCGCTGGCTCTCCTCCGTGCGCTTGCGCTCGGTCACGTCCACCATCCACCCGATCACCCGCACGGGCTCGCCCCGGGGGTTGCGGACGAGGTACGCGCGGTTGTGCACGGTGGCGTAGGTCCGGTCCCCCCGCAGAAAGCGGTACTCGTCCGCCCACGCGTCGCCGATCCCCGCCACGGCCTGCTGCAGCCCGGCCATCACGCGCTCGCGGTCCTCGGGGTGGATGCGCTCCACCTGCCACTCCAGGGTGGCGCGCACCTCGTGGGGCGCGTAGCGAAAGCGCCGGGGCCCGGCCTCGTTCCACGTGGTGCGGCCCGTGGCCAGGTCCCACTCCCAGGTCACGTCGTTCGTGGCCAGCTCCAGCAGCCGCAGCCGCTCGTCGCTCTGCAGCAGGGCGTGCTCGCGCAGGGCGCGCTGGGTCACGTCCACCAGGTAGCCGCGGTACTCGACCACCGCGCCGTCCGGGCCCAGGGTGGCGGCCAGCCGGGCCACCACGTGCGCGGTGGTGCCGTCGTGCCGCGCCACCTCCAGCTCCTCGGGGCCGCCGGGCTGGCCGCCCCGCAGGCGCTCCACCCGGGCAGCCAGCGGGCCGGGCTCCGGCTCCAGGCGCCCCAGCTCCATCCCCACCGCCGCCTCCGGGGAGGGAAGCCCCAGGATGCGCGCGAACTCCGCGTTGCACGCCACGATGCGGCAGTCCGGCGCCGCGATCACCACCCCGCTCAGGTCGTCCTCGAAGGCGCGGCGGTAGCGGCCGGCTTCGGCCCGCAGCGCCTCTTGGTCGTCCGGACCGTCCTCCAGGTCGCGCACGGCGCCCGCCAGGACGAAGCGGTCCCCCAGCTCCACCCGGCGCACGCACAGCTCCGCGCGCGCGGGGGTGGCGCCGCGCCGGCGGATCTCCGTGCACACGTGCACGTCCGCGGCATAGGGCTCCGGGCCCTCCAGCCGGGCCAGCAGCCGGCCGTGGTCGTGGTCCAGCAGCAGGTTCTCGGGCAGCTCCATGGCGATCATCTCCTCCATGCTGTAGCCGGCGATGCGCGCCAGCTCGGGGTTGGTCCAGGTGATCCTGCCGCCTTCCGTCGTGAACATCCCCACCCGCGGAGCGTGCCGCGACCCGGGGGGGCCCTCCGCGCCGGCCACCGCGGCCCGCGCCCGGGCCAGCGCGTCCTCCACCCGCGCCCGCTCGTCGCGGGCCTCCATCTCCGCCACGTCTCCCGCGGCGATCAGCGCCAGCTCGTGCAGCAGCACGCGGTCGTCGCGCTGCCAGCGGCGGGGGAGCCAGTCCATGGCCGCCAGGGTGCCCAGCACCCGGCCCGCGGGGTCCAGCAGGGGCGCGGCCAGGCAGGCGACCACCCCCGCCTCGGCCAGGCTCCCCACCCCGGGCAGGTGGCTGCGGCGGGCGTCGCGCACGGCCACGACCGCGGCGGCCCGGCGGCGGCGGGTGAGCCGCTCCAGGGGAAGGGAGAGGTCCGGCG
>NZ_DASURI010000763.1:0-19671 GCF_036280135.1 Longimicrobium sp. | reverse complement strand
CAGGGAATAGGGAATAGGGAATAGGGAATAGCCTGCAACTGCATCGGGGCCAGGCCATCCTGCACTTGAATCTACACTCCCGCGCCCGTCGGCTCCAGCGCCCCGCGCTGTCGCGCATGGGCCCAAGCCGTTAGCATTGATCCGGATACGAGCGGATCAGCCGCCGCGCCGTATCTGGCTATTCCCTTTTCCCTGTTCCCTATTCCCTGCAGTGGCCGACCGGCGCAGATCGCTCTCCTATCGCATCGGGGCCAGCCTGGCCGCCGCGGCCGGCGGGCTGCTCACCTGGATGATCTGGCAGCTGGGGCTGGACGCGGCGCTCCTCGTCTCCCCGCCGCTTTCCATCGCGTGGATGGTGATCGTGATGGGGTTCTTCGTGCGCATCTACGCCCTGCCCGCGCGGTGGAACAAGCGCGGACGGGCCCGCTCGCGCATTCGCTCGCCGGGGCGCGCGTGGCCGTGGATCGCCGTGACGGCGCCCGCCATGGCCGTGCTGCCCCTGGCCCTGTGGACCGTGCTGCTGGCCCTGGGGCTGGGGCACGAGGAGGCGTATCCCGAGCAGCTGGAGACGTGGCTGGCCAGGCCCGGCGGCGAGCTGGCGTTCGTGCTGCTGGCCGTGGCCGTGGCGCCCGTGCTGGAGGAGTTCGGTTTTCGGGGATGGATCCAGCGGCCCGTGGAGCGGCTGCTGGGAGCGCGGGTGGCCATCCCAGCCACGGCCCTGCTCTTTGCCATCGCGCACTTTCAGCCCGACTACCTGCCGGTGCGGCTGGCGGGCGGGCTGGTGCTGGGGCACGCGGTGTACGCCACGCGCTCCATCTGGGCGGGCGTGGCCCTGCACGTGGCGTGGAACGCCGGCGCGCTGGCCTTTAGCGCGGCCTTCCCGGACTTTGACCCCACGGCAAAGGGCTGGGCGTGGGCGGGACCGGCCGCGGGGGCGGCGCTGGTGAGCCTGGTGTGGTGCGCGTGGGGCGTGCGGCGCATGCAGGACGCGGCCGCGGCGGGCACGGGCGCCCGCGGGGCGGCCCGGGGCCGCCCCGTGGAGCAGTCCTGAAGCGAGGCTACGAGGCCTCGCCGCCCTCGGACGCGTAGCGCGCCTGCAGCTCGCTCACCCACGCGGGGCGCGGCTTGCCGCTCTGCTCGTACCCGCGCGCCACGCAGTCGATGAGGCACGCGGCCGTGTCGCGCCGCGGGTCCGGCGACAGGTCGTGCACCAGCACCGCCAGCGCGGCCGCCGCGTCCTGCGACGCCACCTCGCCGGCCTGCAGCGACGCGTACTGCACGTACCAGTTGCGCAGGCGGCGCAGCGTGGGCGAGTACGGCGCCGTGCCCAGCAGGAACTTCTTGAGCCCCGTGGGGCTCATGCCGATCTCCCGGGCCACACTGCGCAGGGAGGTGTTCTCCACGCGCGCCGCCGCGGTCTCCCGCAGGTGCTTGATGGTGGCGTTGCGGGGATCGGCCGCGTTGTTCTCCTTCATCTCCGAGATTCCTTCCCAAATGTGTGCCAAAGGGTGCTCCGGCGCCGGATCACGACACTATCATAATACCGAAGAAAATCCGAAGCAAGGGTCGTGCGAATGCCTGTAACCCGGCGCACGGTGTGCACTTGGACAACGTTCACCACTTCACCTGCTTCCCTTCCCCGACGGCCGGACACCGCTCCCGCTCTCTGTTCCGCCGGCGGCGCGAACGGAACGGGTGGCTTCCTCCCTCGCAACGCCGACAGCGTCCACCTGTGGCCACCTGTGGCGCGATGGGTGCGGACCGCGGCTGGCGGAATCTCGGAACCTGCCCGTGGGAACGCAAGAATCTCGTGCAATCCCAAACACTTTATACACGAAATAAATCAGAAAAGGAAACATATTTCTGTCCAATATCAACGGATTGTCCAGATGTGAGCTTTCAGAGCCAGCTTCCAGACGCCACGAACTTCTACAAAGTGTCTCACGCAGAGGGAGCAGGGGCAGCAGAGTCCTTCATCGCGCGGGGAAGTCCTCTGCTGCCCCTGCTCCCCCTGCGTGAGAATGGTTTATTGGATTTGGGTTTCCCGCGATGCGATCGTTACAGCTGCCGCATTGCCGCCAACCCCTGTATCCGTGCATACTTTGCACAAGCAGCCGTGACACAGGCCGGCCAGGCGGGCCCCGTTCCCCGCCCGCGCCGTTACAGAAAGACGCTTTCCCATGCGCGCAGAAGAATCTCCGTTTTCCGCCCACGGCACCGCGCCCCGGCCCCTTCCGCTGCACCCCGCCGATCCACCGTCCGCCGCGTCCGACTCGCCCCTCCAGGCGCCCGCGCCGGCTGAACCGCTCGTGGCCGAGGTGGCCACGCCGCCGCTGCCCCGCGCCGTGCGGCCGCAGGACGTGCCGCCGGGGGCGCCGCTGGACCACCCATCGCTGTACTTCAACCGCGAGCTGGGGTTGCTGGACTTCAACTGGCGCGTGCTGGCGCAGGCCCGCGATCCGCGGGTGCCCCTCCTGGAGCGTGTGCGCTTCCTGGCCATCAGCGCCAGCAACCTGGACGAGTTCTTCCAGAAGCGCGTGGGCGGCCTCAAGCGGCAGGTGGCCGCCGGCGTGCAGACGCCCTCGCTGGACGGCCGCGGCCCCGGCGAGCAGCTGGCCCTCATCGCCGACGCGGCCGCCGAGATGTACGCCGCCATCACCCACGCGTGGGAGCACGAGCTCTGCCCGCTGCTCCGCGACCAGGCCGACGTGGTCGTGGCGGACTGGACGGAGCTCGACGGCGACCAGCAAAAGGAGCTCAACCGGTACTTCCGCGCCAACGTCTACCCCGTCCTCACGCCGCTGGCCGTGGATCCCGGGCACCCGTTCCCCTTCATCAGCAACCTGAGCCTGTCGCTGGCCGTGCTCATGCGGCACTCCGCCCGCAACACGCTGCACTTCGCGCGGCTCAAGGTGCCCACGGCGCAGGGGCGGTGGATCCCCGTTCCCCGCTCGCCCCATCCGCACCACGTGGTGCCCCTGGAGCAGGTGATCCAGGCCAACGTGGCGGAGCTGTTCCCGGGGATGGAGATCGTGAGCGCCAGCGCCTTTCGCGTCACGCGCAACGCCGACGTGGACCGCGACGACGACGAGACGGACGACCTGCTGGAGATGATCAGCGAGGAGCTGCGCGAGCGGCGCTTTGCCCCCGTCGTGCGCCTGGAGGTGGAGCGCGGGATGCCGCCCGAGGTGCGCGACCTGCTCGTCCGCGAGCTGGAGTTGGAGACGGCCGACGTGTACGAGGCCGCCAACCTGGTGGACCACGCCGAGTGCATGGCCATCGCCGAGCTGGACCTGCCCGCGTTCAAGTACGAGCCGTGGGAGCCCGTGGTGCCCGAGGCCCTGAGCCACGAGGGCGAGACGGAGGACGAGCGCAACATCTTCTCCATCCTGCGCCGGGGCGACGTGCTGGTGCAGCACCCGTACGAGTCGTTCACGGGCAGCGTGCAGCGGCTGCTGGACGAGGCGGCGGCGGACCCCAGCGTGCTCGCCATCAAGATGACGCTGTACCGCACGGGCGGGCAGTCGCCCGTGGTGCAGGCGCTGCTGCGCGCGGCCGAGCGGGGCAAGCAGGTGGCCGTGCTGGTGGAGCTCAGCGCCCGCTTCGACGAGGCCAACAACATCGCCGGGGCGGAGCAGATGGAAGACGCCGGCGTGCACGTGACCTACGGCCTGGTGGGCCTCAAGACGCACAGCAAGGTCACCCTCATCGTGCGGATGGAGGACGGCCGCCCGCGCACCTACTGCCACATCGGTACGGGCAACTACCACGCGCGGACCACGCGCCTGTACACCGACCTGGGGCTGCTGACGTCCAACCCCGAGATCGGCGCCGACCTGGTGAACTTCTTTCACTTCCTCACGGGGTACGCGCCCGACCAGCACTACGACCGGCTGATCGTGGCGCCGCGCGACATGCGCCGGGTGATGGAGGAGCGCATCCGCCGCGAGGTGCAGGCCCAGCGCGAGGGACGCACGGGGCGCATCGTCGCCAAGATGAACGCGCTGGACGACGCGGAGATCATCCAGGAGCTGTACCGCGCGTCGCAGGAAGGCGTGCAGGTGGATCTCATCGTGCGCGGGCACTCGCGGCTGCGGCCGGGGCTGCCCGGGTACAGCGACAACATCCGGGTGATCAGCATCCTGGGGCGTTTTTTGGAGCACGACCGCATCTACCTGTTCCACAACGGCGGCGACCCGGAGATCTACATGGGCAGTGCCGACTGGCGGGGGCGCAATCTCAGCGAGCGCGTGGAGACCATGGTGCCCGTGCTGGACCCCGCCCTGCGCGCGCGGCTGGTGGACGTGCTGGACTACGCCCTGCGCGACAATCGCCTGGCGTGGGAGCTGAACGCGGATGGCCAGTACGTGCAGCGCCGCCCGGCCCCCGGGGCGGACGAGGTGAACTACCAGGAGCTGCTGATGCGCGACGCCGTGGCCCGCGCGCGCGCCGCCGCGCGCCCCTGGGAGCTGACGGTCTGACGCGGTACGGAGGTACGGAGGTACGGAGGTACGGAGGTACGGAGGTACGGAGGTACGGAGGAGGGGACGCGGTGACGGGTCGAGCGCACCGCTCCATGAAGCGGGAGAGAGGGCCTCGTCACGCCGCCGACGGGGCCCTTGCCGTTCTACCGCGCCGCCTGCAGCGGCACGAGGCCCACGACCTGCACGCCCGCCGCGCGGCTGGCGTCCACCGCGCTAACGACGTCGCCGTAGGCGATGGATTCCGCGCCCTTTACGAAGAGCACCTTGCGCTGCCGTTCCGCGAAGACGCGGGCGAGCGACTCCTCCAGGCGGCCGGCGGGGATGGGCTGGCGGTTGAGCAGGTAACGGCCGCCGGGCTCCACCTCCAGCACCAGGTTCTCCGCCGGGGGAATCACCGTCTCCACGTCCCTGGGCGGCGGCACCATCACGCCAAGCCCGCGCTGCAGCCCCTGCTGCACGACCATGAAGATGATGAGCAGCACCAGCAGCACGTCGATCATGGGCGTCATGTTGATCTCGCTGATGCCGCCGCCCTTCCGTCCGCCGATTCCCATCGCCATGCGTCCTCCTCGCTCGGGTTCAGTTACGCTCGCACTCTCGCACTCTCGCACTGCCGTTCAGTCCCGCGCCGCGTCCGTGATCATGGCCACGTGCCGCACGCCGACTTGCCGCGCGGAGTCCATGGCGCGCAGGACGGTGGCGTAGGAGGCACCGTCGTGGGCCTTGAGGTAGAGGGTGTTGTCGCCAGGGACGCCGCGGGCCGTGTAGGCGGCCTGGAGGCGCGCGGCGAGGGCGTCGGGGTGGATGGGGCCGGGTTGGGGCACGTCGGCGATCCAGTAGCGTCCTGCGTCGTCGATGCCCAGCGTGACGCGGTCCTCGGGGGCGGGGGCGGCCTCGCGTGCCCGGGGGAGCGTGGCGGTGAAGGGGATGGTGGCCGACGTCACCATGAAGATGATGAGCAGCACGAGCATCACGTCGATCATGGGCGTGACGTTGATCTCGGTGCTGAGCCCCACGTCCGGCGGCCGGGTGCGAACGGGCATGTGGTCCTCCTGTGCTGTCGGTGTGTACAGGAAGAACGACGCATCCCGCCGCGTTTCTGACACGCGACAACCCGACTGCATTCTCACGCAGAGCCGCAGAGCCGCAGAGTACTTCGCGGCGCGAGGAGCCCCTCTGCTGCCCCTGCTCCCTCTGCGTGAATAAGCAGTTGCAGTTCCTCTGCGCCCTCTGCGGCTCTGCGTGAGAAAGCCGTTGCCCCGGAGCCCAGCACAAACGAAAGAGCCGGCGGCCCCTGAAAGGGACCGCCGGCTCTTTGCGTGGAGCGAAAGGGCAGTGCTTACTGCGCCGCCGGGGTAACCGTGGCCGGCCCCTTCTCGGGGAGCGGCACCAGGCCCACCAGCGTGATGTCGGCCGCGCGGCTGGCGTCCACGGCGCGAATGACCTCGCCGTACGTCAGGTTCTCCGCGCCCTTCACGAAGATCACCTTGCGGGCGCGCGTCGAGAACGTCTGCCGGAGAAAGTTCTCCAGGTCGGCGGCCGCGACGGGCTGCCGGTTCACGAAGTACGCGGGGCCCGGCTCCACCTCCAGCACGATCTGCGAATCGTCGGGCGGCTTCTGGGCGATCTCTTCCTTCTCCTTGGGCGGCGGCACCTGAACGCTCAGACCCCGCTGCAGGCCCTGCTGCACCACCATGAAGATGATGAGCAGCACCAGCAGCACGTCGATCATGGGCGTCATGTTGATCTCGCTCATCGAGCCGCCCTTGCTTCCGCCAACTCCCATTGCCATGGGATCAAACCTCCTTGCTGGGTTGTCGGAGCCCGTCGGGCGGCGGCCCGGGCAGGGCCGCCGGGACAGGCGGGGACGGCTTTACTCGCGGACCACGCGAGCGCCCGCGGGCAGCTCGGTGATGGTGCCGATGCGGCGCACGCCTGCTTGGCGGGCCGCGTCGATGGCCAGGAGCACCGTCTCGTACCGCACGCCGTTGTCCGCCTTGAGGTACAGCGTGTGGTCGTTCGGGTCACCCCGCTGCGTGTACGTCTCCTGCAGGCGGCCCTGCAGCTGGGCGAGGGGGATGGGGCCCGGGTTGGGCACGTCCTCGATCCAGTACTGGCCGTTCTTGTCCACGCCCAGCGTGACGCGCTCGTCCTTCTCGGGCGCCGACATCTTGGCCTTGGGCAGCTTGGCCTCGTACGCCAGCGCCGGGGTCACCACCATGAAGATGATGAGCAGCACCAGCATCACGTCGATCATGGGGGTGACGTTGATGTCCGAGGTCACGCCCGAGTCGATGCCGGCCACCTTGGGGAGCACCGAGCCGCCGAAGCTCGCGCCCCCGCCGTGTCCTCCTGCCATGGCTCAGTCTCCGCCGTACGTGGCGCCCGCGCCGGTGTGGCCCAGCTCGCGGCGGGCCTGACGGGTCATCATCCAGTCGATCATCTCGCGGCCGGCGTAGGCCAGCTCCGAGAACAGCGTGTCCAGCTTGGCCGTGAAGTAGTTGTACAGCCACACCGCGGGGATGGCCGCCACCAGGCCGATGGCCGTGGCGATCAGGGCCTCGGCGATACCGCCCGACACGGCCTCGAGGCCGCCGCCCTGCTCGGCCATGCCCATGAACGAGTTCACGATGCCCAGCGTGGTGCCCAGCAGGCCCACGAACGGCGCCGTGGAGCCGATGGTGGCCAGGATGCCCAGGCCGCTCTTGAGCTCGTTGGCCAGCAGGATCTGCTCACGCTCCACGGAGCGCTCGCAGCTCACGATGGCGGCGCCGGCGGCGCGGGGGTCGTTCAGCAGCGGGGCAACCTCGCGAAGCGACTCACCCAGCACGCGGGCCACGTGGCTCTTGGGGTACTGGTCGGCCAGCGCCAGGGCCTCGGGGATGTTGTCGTTCTCCAGCGCGCTGGAGAAGGCCGGGGCGAACTGCTTGGTCGCCTTGGCCATGCGGCGGAAGATGAGCCACTTCCAGATGGCCACCGACAGCGACGCGATGCTCATCAGCACGAGGAAGATTACGATTCCCCGGTTGATCATCCCGGTGTCGGCCCAGATCTTCTGCAAATTCATGCTTGCGTTCTCCTCAGCGCGCCTGCGCCGTCCGTTTGGTGTTGACTGCCCTGTGCGTTGCGCGGCACGCGGTCCGCGCCGTTCTCGTTACCTGCACCACCCTGCCCGGCCCCGGGGGGCGGGCGCGCCGCGCGGCCCGATTCGCGCGGCGCCTGCTGCCGGTCCTGCGTCGATCAGCTCACCGTCCACTGGATGGGAAGCTCCACCCACACCTTCACGGGGCGACCGTTCACCTTGGCCGGACGGAAGCGCAGGCGCTGCACCGACCGGATGGTGGGGTCGTTGAACTGCTCGTGCGACGAGCTCGTCACCTGGATGCTGCCGGCGTCCACCGTGCCGTCCTCCATGACGCGCATGCGCACCTGCACGGTGCCGGTCACGCGGGCGTCGCGCAGCAGGGGCGGGTAGTTGCGCTCCAGCTGGCGCCGCAGGTCCTGGATGTTGGTGGGCCGCGGCTGCTCTTCCACGGCGGAGAGCTCGTAGGTGCCCTCGTCCGGCGGCGTCACGCGCTCCACCGTGCTCTGGGCCACGCCCGACTCCACGCCCTTGGCCACGCCGCCCTCGGTGCCCTGGCCCGTGAAGTCCTCGGGGTTCACCGCCTGCTCGTTGGTCGGCGGCGGCGCGATGGCCGGCGGCGGCTCCTCCGGGGGCACGATGGTCTGGAAGCCCTTCGCGACCGGGGGCGGAGTCTCCGGCTCGGGCGGCGGCGGAGGCGGCTCCGGCTCCTTGGGCTTCTCCGGCTCCGGCTCCTTGGGCTTCTCCTCCTCGATGTCGACGAAATCGACGAGTTCCTCGCGGTCCTTGGCGTTGCGCGCCTCGTTGGACGCCGCCACGACCAGCCCGCCGACCAGCACGATGTGCAGGACGCCCGAGATGACCATGTTTGTGGGCGACCAGAAGCCGGTCTTCTTGCGGCCTTCCGATGCCACCAGCTTGTTGAACATGCCCTCCTCCCCGTGGATCAACGAATTGCGCCCCGCTGGGCGCGGTGGGGTACTTCCCGCTCCGGAAGGGGAACGATCGTCCCCCTCCATTTCTGACCGTGCGAGCGAACGTTAGATCGAAACTCCGCCATACGCCCGGAGAGGCGCATGACGGAGGCAGTTCGCTTGAGCACGCTGACCGGACCGGCGCGAGCCCTGTGGCAGGGTTCTGCCGGGTAAGGTGCAGGACACTGCAGCCGCTGTCAAGGCGGCGGCGGGGATGCGTGCGTAACGAATCGCCACGGGGGCGCTCGCCACGCCCACCGGCGCGTCCAACGGGTACGGGTACCCCCGCCCGCACGCGCGGTTCCCGCGCAACCTGTGTCCATGGGCGCACTTAGCACTGCTACACACCTCTGCCGCCGGTGCGTACACGCAGGAATCATACTGCACCGTGCACACGCCTGCCGCCGCGCAAAAGCCGCGGCAAGACGGACGCACCTATTGCGTCCTGAAGTTTTTCTTTTACACGACGGCCTCTTTTTCCCTGTCCAGGCCCAGCTCCGGCGCGCGCTCCAGCGCCGTCTCCAGGGCATGGAAGCAGTCCGGGCACAGCCCCGGCCCGGCGTCGGCGCGCATGATCCCCAGCACCTGCTCGCGGGGCAGGGCACCGCGATACGGCCGCTCGGCCGACAGGGCGTCGCACACGTCCGCCACGGCCAGCACGCGGGCGGCCACGGGCAGCTCCCCGGCGGGCAGCCCGCGGTGGTAGCCGCGCCCGTCCATCCGCTCGTGGTGCGAGGCCGCCG
Source organism: Longimicrobium sp. (assembly GCF_036280135.1). Classification (GTDB taxonomy): domain Bacteria; phylum Gemmatimonadota; class Gemmatimonadetes; order Longimicrobiales; family Longimicrobiaceae; genus Longimicrobium. The sequence goes on along the minus strand of NZ_DASURI010000763.1, from coordinate 10,388 downwards.
TCTCGGCCAGGGGGCGAAAGCGGGCCACCCGCGCCAGGATGTGGTACGTGTGCTCGGGGTGCCGGCGCACGGCCGAAAACTCCTGTTCAGTCAGTTTTCCCGGCTTGTCCAGGATGCGGTTGGACACGCCCAGCTTGCCCACGTCGTGCAGCAGGGCGGCCCGGCGCAGGTCCCGCAGCGCCTCGGGGCCAAAGCCCAGCACGCGCGCCACGGCGTCCGCGTACAGGGCCACGCCCTCCGAGTGGCGAAACGTGAACGGCGACTTGGCGTCGATCACCCGCGCGAACGCGTGGGCAATGCGGTCCAGCCGCTCCTCGTCCGCCGTCAGCACGCGGTCCGCGGGCTCCAGGGCGGCGGCGCGCGCGCGCGCGTCGCCGTCGCTGAGCCCGGCCCAGAAGGCGCCGTCGGCCCGCAGCGAGTGCAGGGCGCGCACGAGGTCGGGATCGAACCACTTGCCCGCGCGGTCACGGGCCACGCCCAGCGCCGCCTGGAAGCCGAAGACGGAGTGGTACGTCTCCACCGTCTGCGCCAGGCCGGCGATGCGCGCCAGGAGGGGGATCTGCTCCCCCGCCAGCCCCAGGGGAATGCCGCGGCCGTCCCAGTGCTCGTCCAGGGCACGGATGGCGGCCGCCGTGTCGTCCGTCATCTCCAGCATGCGGGCGATGTCGGCGCCGCGCTCGCAGCGGGTGCGCACCAGCTCCGTCCCCACGGGACCCGCGCCGGCAAAGCCCGCGACCTGGCGGGCCTTGGCGAGCAGCGAGGCGCCGGGGCGAACGTTGCGCACCACGTGCACGAACGACCGCCAGCCGCTGGCCCAGTCCGTGGCCTTCCACGTCTGCTTGACGGTGTGGTCGTCCGCGCCAAAGAGCTCGCAGGTGGCGGCGGCGTTGGCCGAGCAGCCGGCGTCCTTGAGCAGCAGGGCGTAGAACAGCGACGAGCGCGCGTCCGCGTCCAGGCCGATCTCGCGCGCGATCCGCATCCCGATCAGGCAGGTGCGCACGGAGTGTCCCTCCGGCGCGCCCTCGGTCAGGTCCAGGGCGTACGACAGCGCCGCGATCACCTCCGACAGCCGGATGTCGCCGTCTTCCGGGGCTGACTCGGCGGATGGGTGTGGATTCGCGGGCGGGGCGGACGAATCGTCTTCGTGAAGGATCATGGCATTGTGAACTGCTGGACCTGGGCGTGCCCCTCCGCTGCGCTCCGAGCCCCCGGCGCGCGCCGCGTTCCGTCGGTATCGGACGGATCACGCGTGCGCGGAGCGCCCCCCATCCCCGACCCTTCCCCCATAAACTGCATGGGGGAAGGGAGAACTTCATCGCGGGGAGCATGGCTCACGCCGGCAGCAACCCGCCCCCTCCCCGCTCGTTCCTCGCGGAGAGGGGGACAGTCGACTTGGCGCGCCGACGCCGAAGCCGCTCGCTCGGGCTGCGCGCACGCCACGGCATTCGCCCGGCCCGGACCCGTCGGCGAAGGCCGACATCACGCTTCCGGAGCCGCGACTTCAGTCGCCGGGCCCGGCTGGGAGCCCGCCATCCGCACCGCCCCCCGACACCACGCGGATCCTCATCCGCCGCGCGTCGTCAGGGCTCGGCGCGGAGCAGGTCCAGGATCAGCGGCGTGATGCTCAGCTGCGTCGGCCGCTCGCCGACGGCGCGCCGCACGCGGGCCCGGATGGCGCCGCCCGCCACGCCGGGATGCGCCACCAGCAGCGGGATCTCGCTGTCCTGCGGCGTGGGGCTGCCGTGCCAGCTGTGGTACCCGCTGCTGAAGTAGAAGCGCTCCTCCACGGGCAGGTGCAGCCCCGTGCGCGCCAGCAGCAGCACGTCGCCCGCGTGGTGGCCGTACGGGCCCGCGCCCAGGCCGTCCAGCCGCCGCGCCAGGTCCCGCAGCTCCGGGCGCGGGTGGGCCGCCAGGTACTCGTCCACGGGCACCAGCCGCCGGCCGTCGAACACCTGGAAGGGCAGGGCATCCTGCCCCACGGGCCGCGGCGGCCGCGCGAACACCAAGTCGATCGTCCCGCGCAGGGCCGGCACGCCCGCGCCCGTGCGGCTGGCCTCCCAGAACGCGCGTGCCACGGGGAGCACGTCCTGCTCCATCCGCGGCCCGCGCTTCCAGTCGCAGCGGGTGCCGGGGCGCGGACAAGTGCCGCGGTCCGCCAGGTACACGTAGGCAAAGGCGCCCTGGTAGGCCACGGCGGCCTGGTAGTCCGCGTCCGCCGAATCCACGTCGAGCTCCAGCGGCCGCATGCGGAAGCCGAGATTCCGCAGCACCTGCGGCGGCTCGTCGTCGCCCTCCGCGCCCAGCGTGTGGTGATCGTCGCTCAGCACGGGCGTGTGGCCGTGGTCCGCCACGAACACGATCCACGTGCCGTCCAGCGCGCCCGCCCGCCGGTACGCCTCCAGGATGCGGCCGATGGCGGGGTCCACCACCCGGCCCAGGTACGACACCTGGTCGTCCAGCGGGTGCGCGGCCACGTGCGTGTACAGGTCCACGCCGGGAAAGTACACGGTCTGCAGGTCCGCCACGCCGTGCCTGCCGATGCTCTCCACCAGGCTCTCGGCGGCCGTGCGGTCCAGCTCCTCGTACGCCTCCTGGCTCACGGACTCGTCGTCGCTCGTGAGGCCGCCCGCCATCTCCGTGATCATCCGCCCGTAGCTCTCCGGGGCGGGGACGGTGAGCAGGTCGGCGCCGCGGTGGAACGCCTGGAGCGAGACGTACGACCGCACGCCGGCCCGCTCGTACACGGTGGGGGCGCGCAGCACGCGGCTCATCAGCTGGTCCGTGTAGACCTGCAGCGCGTGCTCGTGCTGGGTGACGCTCACGGGGGCCGGCGCGTAGAAGCGCATCTCCTCGCGGGCGAACCACTCGTTGCCCGGCACGCCCGTGCGCGCCGGCGGCTGGCCGGTAAAGGTGCTGGCCCACGCGGCGTACGTGGTGGAGGGCAGGATGCTGAGCACCCCCGTGGCGCTCCAGCCGTGCTCGTACGTGCGCGGCGCCGTCTCGCGGCCCAGCAGCGCGGCCGTGCGCGGCATGACGCCGCCGGCCAGGGCCCGCCGCAGCTCGCCGTCGCCCACGCCGTCCAGGGCAAAGACGATCACGCGCGGTGCGCCGCGGGCGGGCTTCATGGGGTCCGCCAGCACCTTTTCGCCGCCCTGGGAGACGAGCTCGGCCACCTCGTCGGGCGCGTTGCCGCGAAACTGCATGTAGCCCAGCAGGCCGGCCGCCAGCAGGACCAGCACGAGCAGAACGAGGAGGATGCGGCGCTTCATCGTGGGGCGTACGGGTCCGGACGGGCGTGGGGTGGATGGGGATCGGCATCTCCCCAATGCGAGACGCGGGCCCGCGGGAAAGGATCCCGCGGCGCCCGCGCCGTCGTTCGTCTGCTCGGTCCTGCGAAAAGGGAAACCGTCGGGCGGTCAGGCCGCGGTTCCGACCGGCTCCAGCTCCTCGTCCATGATCATCGACGAGAGCATGGCCAGGTGCTGGGGTGTGCAGTACAGGCGAATCTCGCCCTTTTCCCCCAGCCGCATGCGCGTGCGCGTAAAACAAATCACCCGCCGCTCACCGCACAAACGGTCGAGCGCGCGGGCGGCGCGGGGGATGTCGATCTGGCCTTCCACACCTTCTCCGCGGCGGCGCCAGTTGAGATGGATGGCCACGTCCTCGGCGGAGACGGCGTCGTGCACGGTGGGGTTGAACTGGTCCTCGTCCAGCATCTCGATCACCAGCTCGCGATCGCGAAGGTACCGGTACGCCTCGTGGGCGTCGCGCAGGCACTTGTCGTCGCACGGCACGGGCTGCGTGTGCACGGCCACGAGCTCGCAGCACTCGCTTCCCACGACGGCCGCGTCGTCGCCGGATTTCCAGCGCTGCATGGCCTCGCGCTCGGCGAGCTTGCGGTTGCCCGCGTCCACGGCAAAGCGGAGGGTCTGGCGGAACGTGATCTCCACCTCGAATCGCTTCTGGTCCATCTGGTCTCTCCGGGGGTCATCGATCGGGGGGACCCGTACGTGCCGTGGCGCGTAGGGGACCGCATGCCGGGAAGCCTATGCCAGTATCGTGCTCGCGTGTTTCCAGTGGATTTCAGCGCGTGCGCTCGAATATAACCGAGTGTGGCGCATCGCGTAGTGTGCCGGTTTTTTTTCGGGTGGTGGCGGATCGGGGAGGAGTGGTCGCCGGAGCAGAATCCAGCAACCACGCCAAATCTGCCACATCAGACGCAGGTGATTGGGGGAACGATGGATAGCCGATGCGGACGGGTGATCGGGAGCCTTCATCCGCGGCGGACGGATCGCCTGGACGCGGGGCGCCCCCCATCCCCGACCCTTCCCCCACAAACGGCGTGGGGAAAGGGAGAACGGCTTCAAATCGCAGCCGTTTGGGCGCGGCTGGCGCAAACAAGCGTAGCAGAACCATCGATCTGTTTCCTCCGTGTGACGCGGTGCGCGATCCTTCGTCAATGCCGCAAACGGGCGCGGCCGCTGCCGCCCCGGATCGCCCCACTCGACAAAGGCACACCCGCCGTGAGGCGGGGCCGCAAAGCCAGGAGTCTCCCCCCGCGGAGATCGTCCGGTTGCCAACGGTGTCGGTGGTCCGGGGCCCAGCCGCCGGAGCGTACCGGCAACGCAATGCACCACGGAGTACGAACGATGAAGCACATGCACGGAAAGCTGGCCCTGTCCCTGTTCACCGCGCTGGCGCTGGCCGCCTGCGACGGCGGCACGGGCAGCGCGGGCGGGTCGCGGGTGTCCGTCCGCCTGACGGACGCCCCCGGCGACCTCAAGGAGGCGTGGGTCAAGGTGGACCGCATCTACCTCAAGGGCGGGGCGGACAGCATCAACGGCGGCAACGCGGACCTGCTCACCACGCGCACGGGCTGGGTGGACCTGCTCACACTGTCGGGCGGCCGCACGGCGGAGCTGGTGAACGGGGTGACGGTGCCCGGGGGGCGCTACTCGGAGATGCGCTTCGTGGTCTGCGAGGCGTACGTGGTCACGCGCGAGGGCGACGTCTACGCTTCGCGCGACGCCGCGCTCCCCGCCGGCGTCACGGCGGACGGCACGCTGCAGATGCCCTCGGCGTGCAGCAGCGGCTTCAAGGTCAAGTTCCCCGCGGACTCGTCGCTCAACCTGCAGGGCGAAAGCACCATCGTCACGGTGGACTTCGACGTGAGCCAGAGCTTTGGCCACCAGGCCGGCAACAGTGGCCGCTGGATCATGCACCCCGTGCTGCAGGCCACGTCGGTGGGCTTCTCGGGCGGCATCGCGGGCACGGTGGCGGTGGCGCAGGGCCTCGCGCTGCCCACCTGCGGCGGCGCGCCGGTGGCGCTCACGGCGTTCGTGCCGCAGGCCACGGCCGGCGCCACCACGTACAGCAGCGCGGTGGGCACGGACGGCCGCTACCGCATCACCGTTCCCGGCGGCACGTACACCATGGCGTACGCCCCGGCGCTGAGCTTTGCCAACGGCGACTCGCTGATGGTGACGGCCACGCCGGCCCCGGCCACGGCCACGGTGGGCTCCGGCGCCACGGCCACGGTGGACTACACGGTCACCGCCGCCACCTGCAAGCCCAAGGCGTAAGCCCCGGCGCTTTGGACGATGCGGAACGGCCTCCCTCGCGGAGGCCGGCCGTTTCTCGTGCGGGATCGCTTTACGGAAGGATTGCACACGGGGCCTGCGGCCAACGGAGTCAACGGTTTTCTTTCGATCCGTTACCGTTCACCCCGTTGGCCGAAGGCCCCGTGTGAGAATGCAGTATCAATCCGCCGCCCCGGTATCCTCCGCCTTGTGGGCCACGAGGCCGAACATGAGCGGCAGGGCCGGGACGCCGTCCGGAAGGCGCCAGCGCCGGCCCGGCTCCATCACCATCTCGTGGAACGGCCTGTACCCGTTGCTGTACGGCCACTCGCGCAGCTCGCCGATCCGCAGGCCCGCATCCACCACCGCCTGCACCACGTCGCCCAGCCCCCAGGCGAACTCGTACGTGGGATGCGGATTGCGGAACGCCTCCCCCGCCGGCGCGCCGCCCTCCGGCAGCAGCCCGCCCGCGGAATCCGCCACGTAGTCGCCGATGCCCTCCGCCACCGGGATGGGCGCGCCGCCGCCGGAGTACGGGTGCCGCAGCGCCAGCTCCTCGTCGAACATCCCCAGCACGGGATGGAACTCCACCAGCACCAGCCGTCCGCCCGGCGCCAGCACGTCCGCGATCCCCCGCGCCCACGCCCGCAGGTCCGACAGCCATGACAGCACGCCGTACGACGAGAACGCCACGTCGAAGCGCCGTCCGCCGCCGCGCGCGTCGCGCAGCCAGTCGTAGACGTCGGCCCGCTCGAACCGTGCGGCGATCCCGCTCTCCGCCGACAGCCGCCGCGCGAACGCCACCGCCTCGTCGCTGATGTCCACGCCCGTGGCGCGCGCGCCCAGCCGCGCCAGGCTCAGCGTGTCCTGCCCCGCGTTGCACTGCAGGTGCACGAGCGCGCGGCCGTCCACGTCGCCCAGCAGCGCCAGCTCCTCGGGAAAGAGCGTGCTGCCGCCCGCGCGAAGAAAGGCGGCCTGGTCGCCCTTGTGGCGGTTGTGCGCCTCCGTCGCCGCGTTCCACGAGCGGCGGTTGGCCTCGTGCACGTCGCGGCGCGGGAGGTCGGGCACGATCTCGGACATGATGGAGTCAGACGTGGCGGATGCCGAACAGGCGGCGCAGGCGGTTGCGCATGCGCCGCCACCACCCGCGCGCGTCGCGATCGGCGTACGCGATGTCGGAGCTTTCCAGGTCCGCCCACAGGCGCAGCCCGCCGGCCGACAGGAACAGCAGCATCAGGCCGCCCAGGGTGGGCTCGGGAGCGATGCCCCACGTCCGCGCCACGAACAGGCTGCCGAAGGTGAACGCCGTCAGCCCGGCCAACTGCAACAGCGCGGGCACGCTCACCAGGGGCGACCCGCGCGGATCGCTGTCCACGGCCGGCGGGGGAAGCATCTCCGCGCGCGGGTGCCGCTCGGCCTCCGCCATGAAGCGGCGGATGAACGCGACGGTCTGGGGCGGGGCGGGATCTTCCTCCAGCACGATCCAGCGCCGGTCGCGGCTCACCACGGCCAGCCCCGCCAGCGATCCTTCCAGCGTGGCGCCGCGGTCCGTCATCTCGCCCCAGGCGATGCGCGACCACTCGCTCTCCCCCGGCTTCGTGTCGTTGCGCCAGAGCGCGATGCCGTCCGCGTTCAGCACGTACTCGTGCCGCCAGCGCAGAATCCCGCGCAGGCGCACGCCGGCCACAACGCACAGCACGGCGATCCACGCCACGGCCCGCCCGGACTCGGCGGGCGTCTCCATCCATCCCAGCGCGCTGGCCACCACCCCCGCGACGATGGCGATGGCGGCGAGCACCATGGCGAACTCGGGCACGCGGTCGCCGCGCCATCCCTCGCGAACAACGGTCATCGGCTCCAGCGGCGCGGCCTCTTCCACGGCGGGAAGGGCGCCCGGCGCCGGATCCAGGTCCGCCTCGATTTGCCCGGCGGTGCGCTCACCCGTCCGCATCCGCACCTCGCCTGCCGATGACCAGGGGCTGGTAGAACGCGTCGTCGGCCAACCGCCGCACGTCGCGGAATCCCGCCTCGCGCATCAGCTCCAGCAGGCACGTGACGGGGAGGGCGTAGTAGGTGGCGCGCATGGCGTGCGTCCGCGTCTCGCCGCCGTGGTCCTCCACCACGTACATCGTCGTGTCGTACAGGGGCGGATGCGGGTCCCAGAGCTGAAAGACGATCCAGCGCGCGCCGTCCGCCTCGCGCACGCCGTGCGGGTGCAGCCGCTGCGCCTGGAGGTCGATGGCGCCGTAGTCGCGGATGGAAACCAGGCAGATGCCGCCCGGCGCCGTGCATCGCCGCAGCTCGCGGAGCGCCTGGAGGATGTCGTCGTCCGTCAGCAGGTGGGGGAGCGCGTTGTCGGCGCAGAGCACGACGTGGAAGCGGCGGCCGTGCGCCTCCCACGCCGCGCGCATGTCCGCCGGACGGGCGTCGATCCGCAGCCCGCGCCGCGTTGCCTCGTCGCCCAGCCGGCGGACGGCGCCGGGCGAAAGATCCGACGCGGCCACGTCGTATCCCAGCGCCGCCAGCCCCAGGCTCTGCGTGCCGATGCCGGCCGCGACGTCCAGCACCGTCCGCGCCCCGGCGGCTTCCGCGCGGATCACGGCGTCCAGCGCCGCCGCCTGCCGCGCGATGCTCGCGTCCCAGTCCGGGTAGACCAGGTGGTAGTACGGCGCGAGCGCGTCGTAGAAGTCGCGCGTGGACGGCCCGTCAACTTCCGGGGGGGATTCTGGCGTCGCGGGACCGGACAGCGGCATCGGGATGCTGGGCGGACGGGAAGGAACGACACGGGAAGGAGATACGAAGTATGCGATGATCTTCATCACACGCAACCCGTCGCGGGACTGGCCGGATCCATTCGTTTCCACCCGGGCCTTGATGCGCCATGCGTTCCGCGTATCTTCTTTCCAGTCGAGAGCCCACTTTCGCACTCTCGCACTTTCGCACTCCTTGGCCGAGGCGCCTCTGCGTACCGCCGACATCTCCGTGATCCGCCAGGCCGCGCACCGCGCGCGCTGAGGGAACGGAGCACCACACCCGGACCGCCGTGGTCCGGCACATCCTGGTCATCCCCTTCCTTCAGGGCTTCGCGGCCGCGGTCCTGGCGTGGCTCGCGCACGCCGTCCGGACACCGCCGGCCGGCACAACCGTGCCCACGCGGCGCGCATCCCGTTGCGCCGCGGACCAGGAGATCTCTCCAAGTGACTCAATCGATTTCGAACCTCGCGTCCCTCGGGTGGGACGCGGATTTCGCGCGTGACTTCGTACCGTTCGGCGCGGAGGGGCGCGTGCCCGCGCGCGTCGTGGCCGAGCACCGCGGCCGCTACGTGGTGGACGACGGCGCCGGCGAGCGGCCGGCCACGCTCGCCGGCCGCCTGCGCCACCACGTCCGCGCCCGCGAGGACCTGCCCGCCACGGGCGACTGGGTGGCGCTGGACGCCGGCGCGGACGGCGCCGCCTCGATCCACGCCGTGCTCCCGCGGCGCGGCGCCTTTTTGCGCAAGGCCGCGGGCGAGGCCACGGAGGCGCAGGTGCTGGCCGCCAACGTGGACGTGGCGCTCATTGCCACGGCGCTGCCGGCGGACCTGAGCGAGCGGCGCATCGAGCGCTACCTGGCCCTGGCGTGGGAGAGTGGCGCCGTGCCCGTCGTCCTCCTCACCAAGGCGGACCTGGCGATGGACGCGGACGCGGCGGCACGGGCCGTCCGCGCCGTGGCGCCGGGCGTGGACGTGGCCGCCGTCTCCAGCGTGACGGGAGACGGACTGGATGCGCTGGGCCGATGGCTGCGGCCGGGGCGCACGGCCGTGCTGCTGGGCTCGTCCGGCGTGGGCAAGTCCACGCTCGCCAACCGGCTGATGGGTGGCGAGGTCCTGCGCACGGGCGCCGTCCGCGAGGACGGCAAGGGCCGCCACACCACCACGCACCGCCAGCTGCTCACGCTGGCGAGCGGTGCCCTGCTGATCGACACGCCGGGGATGCGCGAGCTGCAGCTCTGGAGCGCGGACACCGGCCTGGACGCCGCCTTCGCGGACGTGGAGGCGCTCGCGGCCGGCTGCCGGTTCGCGGACTGCGGGCACGACGCGGAGCCCGGGTGCGCCGTCCGCGCGGCCGCGGAGCGCGGCGCGCTGGACCCCGCGCGGCTGGCGAGCTGGCAGCGGCTGCGGCGCGAGCTGGCATGGCTGGCCACCCGCCAGGACGAGGCCGCCGCCGCGCAGGAAAAGGCGCGCGTGCGGTCCATCCACCGGGCCCAGCGCGCCCACTACCGCCAGGGCGGCAAGCACCGCTGACTTTCCGGGCACGGATGCGGTTCGGCCGCCCGGGCGCGATGCCCGGGCGGCCGAATGCGCGTCCGCGCCGGCCGTGGCGGCGGGCCTACCGGCCGGCGGCCGGCTTCTCCAGCCGGTACATCCGCACCTGCTGCACGTCGTCGTCGTCCAGCCCCACGCCCAGGATGAAGTCCGCACCCACCTGCGTCACGCGGAACCGGGGCGGCAGGCGCAGGGTGCCCAGCATCTTTCCCTCCGTGTCGAACACGTCCCACTCCGGCCGTACGCCGGTGCCGGGCCAGGTGGGGCGCTGCACCCACAGGGCGCCGCCGTCGTCCACCAGCAGCCGCTGGAACGCCGGAAGCGCGTCCGGCAGCGGCAGCGCATCCAGCGCCTGGAGCCCGCTTCGATCGTCCGCCTGCATCCGGCGAAGGCTGTCCATGTACGCGCCCTTCACGGGCACCGGCGGCACGGTCCTGCGCACGATGCGCTCGGGCGTGCCGTCCGCGCGGCGCAGCACGACCTCGTACGCGTCGGTGGTGCCCTG
>NZ_DASURI010000762.1:0-7239 GCF_036280135.1 Longimicrobium sp. | reverse complement strand
CACGGCATCCGCGCCGGCTGGCGGCTGCTGATGTACGGGCTGATCTGGATCGTGCTCGTCCGCGGACTCGATCCGCTGAGCGCGCGCTTCTTTCCGCCCCAGGCGATGATGGACGACATCCTGGTGATGCTCGTCGCGTCGCTCGTGGCGGGATGGGTGATGCTCGCGGCCGTGGACCGCCGGCCGATGGGCGCGCTGGGGTTCGCGCTGGACCCCGCCGCGGGCAGGGATTCCGCCGTGGGATTCGGCGTGGGGGCGGCCATGCTGGGCTGCGCCGTGATCCTGCTCACGGTGGCGGGGATGGCGCGGTGGGTTGCGGACACGGGCTCGGTGTGGGAATATGTCGCCGCTCTCGCCCAGGCGCTCGCGTTCTTCGCCGTGGCGGCCGCGGCGGAAGAGGTGGCCTTTCGCGGCTACGCCTTCCAGGCACTCGTGCAGGGGATCGGCGCGTGGCCGGCCGCCGTGCTGACGTCCGCGCTGTTCGCGTACGGACACGCCGGCAACCCCGAGGTCAACGCCGTGGCCCTGGCCAACATCTTCCTGGCGGGCGTCATGCTGGCCGTGGCGTACCTCAAGACGCGCTCGCTGTGGTTCGCCACGGCCGTGCACCTGGGGTGGAACTGGACCATGCAGTCGCTGCTGGGCTTTCCCGTCAGCGGCCTCAACGAGTTCGACACGCCGCTGTACGACGTCCGCGAGCTGGGGCCCGACGCCGTGACGGGCGGCCCGTTCGGCCCGGAGGCGGGGATCGCGGCCACGCTGGCCATCCTGGCCGGCACCGTGTGGATGTGGCGCACGCGCCGCCTGCGCGAGTCGGAGCGGATGATGGCGCTGCGGCCGCTGGTCGACACGAAGCTGGGCCCGGGGTGGGGCGGATGAACCGGTCGGCCCTGCGGTTCTGGGGAAGCGCGGCGGCCACGTCCATCGTCTTCGCGGCGCTGGTGCCCCTGCTGTTCCCGTTCCGGGCGATGGGCATGGATCCCGCCGTGGAGCGCGACCGCGTGTGGCTGGTCGTCGTGTTCTACACCGGCGTGCTGATGATCCTGTTCGGCCTGGGCGCGTGGATCAGCGGGCGCCGGTCCGTGGGGCTGCGCGACATCGTGGACGCGGGCGGCGTAAAGCAGGCGCTGGACCGCGCCGACGCGGCCCGGGCGGCGGACGAGCCGGGCTACACGCGCAACGCGGCCGCCTGGGCCGTGGTGACGGGCGTGCTGCTGCTGGTGATCTATTTCGCGCTGTACGCGGCGCTGGGTTGAACGCTCGTTCGAAAGACGGATCCGGCGCGTGGGGCGCGTGCGTCGACATTTTGACCAGAGACTGAACGAAATGCCGGATATCAAGAAAGTGGCGGTGGTGGGCGCGGGAACCATGGGCAACGGCATCGTGCACGTGTTCGCGCAGGCCGGCTACGACGTCACCATGATCGACGTCCGCGCCGAGGCGCTGGAGGGCGCGAAGAAGACGATCGCCGGCAACATGGACCGGCAGATCAAGAAGGGCGCGCTGGCCGAGGCCGACCGCGACGCCGCCCTGGGCCGCATCGCGACCTCGACGGAGCTCTCCGCCGTGGCGGACGCGGACCTGGTGGTGGAGGCCGCGACGGAGAACCGCGACCTCAAGTTCAAGATCTTCGAGGAGCTGGACCGCCACGCGCCGGCGCACGCCATCCTGGCCAGCAACACGTCCAGCATCTCCATCACGGAGATCGCGGGGCGCACGGGCCGGGCGGACCGGGTGATCGGGATGCACTTCATGAATCCCGTGCCCGTCATGAAGCTCGTGGAGATCATCCGCGGCCTGGCGACGTCCGAGGAGACGACGCGCATTACCGTGGAAACGTCGCAAAAGCTGGGGAAGACGGTGGCCGAGGCGCAGGACTATCCCGGCTTCGTGTCGAACCGCATCCTCATGCCGATGATCAACGAGGCCGTCTTTTGCCTGATGGAGGGCGTGGCGGACCGCGAGGCCATCGACACGGTGATGAAGCTGGGGATGAACCACCCCATGGGCCCCCTGGCGCTGGCGGACCTGATCGGCCTGGACACCTGCCTGGCCATCATGCAGGTGCTGCACGACGGCCTGGGCGACGACAAGTACCGTCCCTGCCCCCTGCTGCGGAAGTACGTGGCCGCCGGCAAGCTGGGCCGCAAGACGGGCGAGGGCTTCTACGACTACAGTGCGTGAGTGCGGAAGTGCGTGAGTGCGGGAGTCGGTTCCCGCACGGCGCACTCTTTCGCGCTCCGTGGCTGAGCGAGGCTCACAGGCGGGTCCGGGCTGATCCTGATCCGGTGTCGCCGCTGCAGAGCCAGAGCGAATGAACTCGCCGCTGGAAGGGCACGAAGTCCGCCTTCGCGGACTGCCCCTGCGGAAGCCGGCCTGTGTGCACCGAAGCGGCGGTCGCCGCTGAAACGTCGAGAAGTCCGCCCGTGCGCACGGCACCGTATCCGGTACGGCGCGGTGACGACGACGATGATGAACGACGGCGGAGTGCGACGGGACCACGTTCGCACTTTCGCACTTTCGCACTTTCGCACTTGCAGTTCATGACCGAGGAACAGCAGCAGATCCGCGACTTGGCCCGGGAGTTCGCCGAGGGCGAGCTGCGGCCCCACGCGGACCAGTGGGACCGGGACGCCGCGTTTCCCCGCGAGGTGATCGGAAAGCTGGGCGAGCTGGGCTTTCTGGGCATGCTCATCCCCGAGCAGTACGACGGCCTGGGGCTGGACACGGCCACGTACCTCGTCGCCATGGAAGAGATCGCCCGCGGCGACGCCTCCGTGGCCGTGGCCATGAGCGTGCACAACTCGCTGCCCACCCAGATGATCCTGGCGCACGGCACCGAGGAGCAAAAGGAGCGCTGGCTGCGCCCCATGGCCCGCGGCGAGTGGCTGGGCGCGTTCTCTCTCTCCGAGCCTGACGCGGGCTCCGACGCCGCCTCCATGGCCGCCCACGCCCGCAAGACCGACGGCGGATGGGTGCTCAACGGCGCCAAGGCCTGGGTCACCAACGGCGGCGTGGGCGACGTGGTGGTGACGATGGTGCGCACCGACACGCCCGACGCCCGCCGCGGCGCCAAGGGCATCGGCGCCTTCATCGTGCCGACGACGACGGAGGGGTACAGCGTCGGCAAGAAGGAGGACAAGATGGGGCAGCGCGCGTCGGAAACGGTGGGCATCTCGTTCCACGAGATGTTCGTCCCCGACGACCAGCTGCTGGGCGATCCGTCGCAGGGCTTCATCTACGCCCTGCAGGGGCTGGACAACGGGCGGCTGGGGATCGCCGCGCTCTCCGTGGGCATCGCGCAGGCGGCCCTGGAGCACTCGCTGCGCTACGCGGACGAGCGCAAGCAGTTCGGCAACGCCATCCGCGGCTTCCAGGGCATGCAGTTCAAGCTGGCCAACATGGCCACGCGCATCGAGGCCGCGCGCGCCCTGCTGTTCCGCGCCGCCGCCGCCAAGGACGCGGGCGAGCCCGTGTCCCGCCTGTCGTCCATGGCCAAGCTGTTCGCCAGCGAAACGGCCATGTACGTGACCACCGAGGCCGTGCAGGTGTTCGGCGGCTACGGGTACGTCAAGGAGTACCCCGTGGAAAAGCTGTTCCGCGACGCCAAGGTCACGGAGATCTACGAGGGCACGAGCGAGATCCAGCGCACGGTCATCGCGCGCGAGCTGTACCGGTAGGCCGCGCCGGAGCACACGGCCGACTGTTTTCCGGCGGGACGTACGTACCCGCCCACCCAACGCACAAAAACCGAGACCGAACGGGCATGGAACTGTTTTCTCTCATCGGTGAGCACGACCACGAGCAGGTCGTTTTCTGCCACGAGCCGTCGTGCGGCTACAAGGGCATCATCGCCATCCACAACACGGTGCTGGGCCCGGCGCTGGGTGGGACGCGGTACTGGAACTACGGCAGCGACGAGGAGGCGTTCGTGGACGCCCTGCGCCTGTCGCGCGGCATGACGTACAAGGCCGCGGTGGCGGGGCTCAACCTGGGCGGCGGCAAGTCCGTCATCGTGGGCGACCCCAAGCGCGCCAACCGCGAGGAGATCTTCCGCGCGCACGGCCGCTTCGTGGAGACGCTCAAGGGCCGCTACATCACGGCCGAGGACGTGGGCACGTCCGTGGACGACATGGAGTTCGTGGCCATGGAGACGGAGCACGTCACCGGCCGCGCCAACACCAGCGGCGACCCGTCGCCCGTGACGGCGTACGGCGTGTACCGCGGCATCAAGGCGGCCGCCATGGCCCGCTTTGGCAGCGACAGCCTGAGCGGCAAGACCATCACCGTGCAGGGCGTGGGGCACGTGGGCTACTACCTGTGCCAGAACCTGGCCTCCGAGGGCGCCCGCCTGGTGGTGACGGACATCGACCAGGAGCGCGTGCAGCGCGTGGTGCACGACTTTGGCGCCACGGCCGTGGGCCTGGACGAGATCTACTCCGTGGAGTGCGACGTCTACGCGCCCAGCGCGCTGGGCGCCACCATCAATGACCAGACCATCCCCGTGCTCAAGGCCGGGATCGTGGCCGGCGCCGCTAACAACGTGCTGGCCGAGGCCCGCCACGGCGACGAGCTGCACAAGCGCGGCATCCTGTACGCGCCGGACTACGTGATCAACGCCGGCGGCCTGATCAACGTGTACGGCGAGCTCAACGGCTGGACGTCGGAGCGGGCCATGCGCAAGGCGGGCGACATCTACGCCACGCTGCTGCGCATCTTCGAGCTGTCGGAGAACGAGGGCGTGCCCACCTACCAGGCCGCCGACCGCATCGCCGAGCAGCGCATCTCCTCCATCGGCAAGATCCAGCAGACCTGGGTCTGAGCCGACTGGATGGATCCGGGCAGGTGGAAAAGGAGAGGGCCGGCAGCGATGCCGGCCCTTTTCGCGTGTGTCGTCGTCGTTCCCACGTGCCGCGGCTGTCCCGTCCAGAGCGCATGTTTTTGGTCTTGGAGGCCCCTGGTCCGCGCCGTTATCTTTGCTCGGGCGACCCGAACGCGAGGTGATTCGATGGCGACGCACGAGCCCGAAGTGGAGCTGTTCTACGACCCGGCAGACCTGGACCCCAACGCTCCGCGGCTGTACGTGACGCGCAACGGCGTGGGCTGGGAGCTGCGGGATGGTGCCGGCCTCCTGCTGAGCACGCATCCTACGCAGGCGCATGGCATTGAAGCCGCGCGTCGCCAATCCCTGCGCCGGTTCAGCGAGATCCTTGTACGTGGTTCCAACGGGGCGGTGGAATGGCGGCTGGATCAGGACCCCGACGTTGCTCCCATCGTCGACTGGTTCCGGAAGCGCGATCTGGCGGCAGGGGAGGCGAACGGGTGAGCGCGGGACTCCTGGTGCTGGACACGAACGTCTTCATCCGCCACGGTCTTTTGGGGTTGACGGACCGCGGCTTGATGTCGTCCGTCGTGATCCAGGAGATGACGGCGGGGGCGAACGATGCTGCGCGCATACGCCATCTCGCGCTGCTCTCGCAACAGCTTGAACGCAGCGGCCGGCTGCTTGTTCCAACGGGTGAAGACTGGTTCTACGCTGGGAAAGTGCTGAACTCGCTCTACCGCGGCCAACGATCGGACCGATCGCGGCAGCCGGTTGCGATTCCCAAGGAAGAGCAGCAGCGCCTGCTGCGCGACGTGTTGATCGCGCGTTCCGCCAAACGGGTCAATGCCGGCCTGCTTACGTACAACATGCGCGATTACAGAAAGATCCGCCGGTTCTGCGACGTGCGCCTCATTTCCCCCGCGGACTATTTCTAGATCACTGGGTGCGCCGCGGACCGGCGACGGGTGACCTCAGCGCGGCGCGTGGCGGAAGTTGACGAGGATGACCTCGGACGAGCCGTCGTCGCGCATGCGCTCGCAGTTGCTGTAGTTGGCGTCCAGCCAGGGCGTTACGCCGTCCAGCGTGCCGTTCTCCTCGCCGGCGGCGTTGTGCGCCAGCCAGCGCGCTTCTTCCTCGTCGCCGGCGCGCACCACAAAGCCGAACGCGCGGTCGTACGGCGGCTGCCACGGGTCCTTGCCTTCCACGCACCACCACAGCGTGTCCGTCCTGGGCGTAATCCTCCAGAGCGCCATCCACCTCTCCCGTTTGGTCAGTTCCCGTGTCGCCGCGTCCGCGCACCGCACAACGTATCCTCCCGCGGGCCGTGGCGGGAGGGCGGGGGCGGCTTTCGCGCGCGGCGCGCAGGCAGTAATCTGCACGGAGACGAGCCATCTCCTCCCCGAAGTGAAGCGAATGAAGCGCATTTGGGTCGCGGCCGTGCTGCCGCTGCTGTTCCTGGCCGGGTGTTCCGGCGAGCGCCCCACCGACGCCGAGTTCTTTGGCATCGCGCGGCAGGTGCTGCAGTTCGCCGAGCGCGACGCGCGGCAGAACCAGCCCGGCCGCGTTGCAGATGGGCCCCTGTACGTGAACGTGGCCTCGTTTCGCACGGCGGCCAACCGGGTCACGGGCCTGGAGCTCACGCAGGACAGCGTGTCGAAGGCCCTGGGCGAGCCCACGGATGCCATGCTGGAGCAGGCGCTGCTGTGCGACACGGACCAGGGGTTCGGCGGATGCTGGGTGCGCAAGTACGGCGTGTGGGTGAACCTGAACCTGGTGCGCCACGCCGGCGACGAGCTCACGGCGTTCGTCCGCAGCACCAGCACCAACCGAACCACGCGCCCCACGGACTTTTGCGACCGCGTGTGGGTGCTGGACTTTCGCAAGGAAGGCGGCCAGTGGCGCATGGCCAAGCAGCGCCTGCAGCGCGACTGCCGCCAGCCCGAGAGCTGATCCGGGTTTCGGCTCTTCGGCGGGAAGACACGCGGAGGACGCGGAGAGAGATCTCCGCGTCCTCCGCGTTTTGCCCATCCCGTTTCCGCTGCATGAACGGGACGGTCCCGACGCTTGAGTGCCGAGCCACCCCGCCAGTTCACGGAGTGGACGCCGGTGGCCCGAAAAAATCGCCCTCAAGGCGTACGGTCCGGCTCCTCGTGTGTACCCGCATCTTCGTCTCCCGGCCCTTGGGATACCGATCCACTCCCGCACTCCGCACTCACGCACTCATCACGTGCCCCCGGGCGAAGGCGACCAGCTCGGCGAGCTGGTCGTTGATGCGCCGGTCCGCGTGGCGCGGGGGCTGGGCGGAATGCATGCGGATGGCCTGCTCCATCCGGATCCAGTCCTTGAGACGAGCGGCGGCGCGGGCCAGCTCCAGCAGCGTGCGGGCGTGGTCCTCGCGGGCGCCGGGTCGGTTG
>NZ_DASURI010000761.1:0-8483 GCF_036280135.1 Longimicrobium sp. | reverse complement strand
GGGGGCCCCCCCTCCGCGGGCCGGCAGAAATTCCGCCTCCGCGCACAATCCTTCTTCCCTCCCGCGCCCGCCCCGCCCCCGCATCCGCCCCCAAACGCAAGGAGGCGCCCCGTTCCCGGAGCGCCTCCTCGCACCTGCATCCACCGATCATCCAGCCGAAGCCGGAGGATCCGCCGAATCAGCCCACGAGCTCGGTGCCGCTGAAGAAGAACGCGATCTCGATGGCCGCGTTCTCGTCGCTGTCGGAGCCGTGCACCGCGTTCTTGCCCTTGCTCTCCGCGTACAGCTTGCGGATGGTGCCCTCGGCGGCCTCGGCCGGGTCCGTGGCGCCGATGGTCTCGCGCCACTTGGTCACCGCGTTGTCCGACTCCAGCGCCAGCACGACGGACGGGCCGCTGGACATGAACTCCACCAGCTCGCCGTAGAACGGACGGGCGGCGTGCACCTCGTAGAACTTCTCGGCCTGCTGGCGGCTGATCTGCGTGAGCTTCATGCCCAGCACGCGAAAGCCCGCGTCCTGCAGGTGGGCGATGATCTTGCCGGCATTCCCCGCCTGCACGGCGTCGGGCTTGATCATGGCGAACGTACGCGACATATCGATCTATTCCTCGTCTGTAAAAGGTTCAACGGGCGACGCGGCGAACCCGAACACCTTGCGCAGGATGTCGCCGCGGGTCAAAAAGCCGGTGAGCTGCCCCTCGTGCACCACGGGGAGCCGCTCGATGTCCTTGCTCACCAGCATGCTGGTCACCTCGGCCAGCGCCTGGTCCTCGCTCACGCAGATCACGGAGCGCGACATCACGTCGCGCACCCGCACTTCGGCCCACGAGGCCGCGCGGGCATCGGCGGGGCGCTGCACCTCGGGAAGAAAGTGGCGCAGCAGGTCGCGGTCCGTCACCATCCCCACCACCTGCCGGTCGTTCCCCACCACGGGGACGGCCCGCAGCCGGTGGTCCGCGACCAGGTCCAGCACGTCCTGCACGGGCGCGTCGGGCGTGGTGCGGTAGACGCGCTGCGTCATCACGTCGCGCACCCGCAGCCGCGGCTCGATGGTGATCTCGCGGATCTGCGGGATCTCCAGCACGGCCGCCGGCGACCGCGCCGCCACCAGCCGGTCCACCACCTCGTCCTGCCGCAGCACCCGCGCCAGGGCCGCCACCGTCTGCAGGTACAGGTCCGCCGCGGAAAGCGGCGCCAGCACCAGCACCACGATCTGCGCCACGGCGTCCAGGTGGTCCGGCGATTCCGGCAGCGGCGCCGGGGCGATGCCCATGGCCACCTGAAGGCGATCGACCGCGTCCGTCCGCAGGTGCGGAAGCAGCACGCGGTCGCCCACGTGGATCAGGTCCCGCACCCGGCTCTCGCTGAACATGCGCTGCATGCGGTCGGGGTGCGGCACGTCGCCCGCGTCCACCAGCATCTGCGCCAGCTGCATCACGGCGTCGTAGACCGACGACGCGGGGAGCGGGGCAACGACGTGCTCCGGACGGAGGATCTCCGTCAGGCGTACCTCGCGCCCCGCTCCTTTGCCACCGCTCTCGCTCAAAGCCGTTCCTGGATCAGGCCCACGACGTCCAGGGGGCGCTGCGCCACGCCGATGCCGTTGTCGCGGAAGGCCTGGATCTTTTCCTCGGCCGTGCCGGCGCTGCCGCTGATGATGGCGCCCGCGTGGCCCATGCGGCGGCCCGGAGGCGCCGTCTGGCCCGCGATGAAGCCCACCACCGGCTTGGTGACGTTGGCCTTGATGTAGGCGGCGGCGTCCTGCTCGTCCGTGCCGCCGATCTCGCCCAGCATGACGATGGCCTTGGTCTCGGGATCCGCCTCGAACGCCGCCAGGCAGTCGATGAACGACGTGCCGTTCACGGGGTCGCCGCCGATGCCCACGCAGGTCGTGGTGCCGATGCCCGCGTTCTTGAGCTTGTAGACCACCTCGTAGGTCAGCGTGCCGCTCTTGGACACGAGGCCCACGGGCCCGGGCTGCGTGATGTGGCCGGGGATGATGCCCACCTTGCTCTTGCCGGCCGACAGCAGGCCGGGGCAGTTGGGGCCGAGGAGACGCGCGCCCTTTTCCTTGACGTACGGATAGACGCGCGTCATGTCCAGCACGGGCACGCCCTCGGTGATGCAGACGATGAAGCCGATGCCGGCGTCCGCGGCCTCGAACATGGCGTCGGCGGCGCCCGCGGGGGGCACGTAGATCACGGAGGTGTTGGCGCCGGTGGCGTCCATGGCCTCCTGCACCGTGTTGAAGATGGGCACGCTGCCCTCGAACGTCTGCCCGCCCTTGCCGGGGGTGACGCCCGCGACGATCTGCGTGCCGTACTCCATCATCTGCCTGGCGTGGAACGAGCCGTCGCGGCCCGTGATGCCCTGCACGATGACGCGGGTGCTCTGGTCGATGAAGATGCTCACTGGGCCTCCCCCTTGGCCAAGGCGACGGCCCGCTTCACGGCCTCGTCCATGTCGGTCATGGCGCTGAACCCGGCGTCGGCCAGGATCTTCACCGCGATTTCCTCGTTGGTGCCCGTCAGGCGGATGACGATGGGCACCTTGATGTCGATCATCTTCGTGGCCGTCACGATGCCGTTGGCCACGTCGTCCGTGCGGGTGATGCCGCCGAAGATGTTGAACAGGATGGCCTTCACGTTCTCGTCGCTCGTGATGATCTTGAGCGCGTTGACCACCTTTTCGGGGTTGGACGAGCCGCCGATGTCCAGGAAGTTGGCCGGCTCGCCGCCGTAGTACTTGACCAGGTCCATGGTGGCCATGGCCAGGCCGGCGCCGTTCACCACGCAGCCCACGTCGCCATCGAGCTTGATGAACGTGAGGTTGGCCTCGCGGGCCTGCACCTCGGCGGGGTCCTCGGACGACTCGTCGCGCAGCCCCTCGATGGCGGGGCGGCGGAAGAGCTCGTTGTCGTCGATGTTGAACTTGGCGTCGATGGCCTTGACGTCGCCGTTGGGCGTCGTGATCAGGGGGTTGATCTCGGCCAGCGAGGCGCCGGATTCCATGAACGCCTTGTACAGCTGCTGGAGGATCTTCGCCGCCGCGCGCTGCTGCTTGACGTCGGTGTACAGCTTGGTGGCCAGTTGGTAGGCCTGGTGCGGCAGAAAGCCGTAGCGGTTGTCGACGGCGAGCTTGGTGATCTTCTCGGGCTCCGTCGCGGCCACTTCCTCGATGTCGATGCCGCCGGCGGCGCTCACCATCCACACGGGCGCCTTGCTGGCGCGGTCCATGATGATGCCCACGTACGCCTCGGAGGCGATGTCCTCGGCGGGGGCGATCAGCACCTTCTCGACCGTGAGCCCCTTGATCTGCATGCCCAGGATGGCCTCGGCCTTCTGGCGGGCCTCCTCGGGGGTGTTGGCGAGCTTGACGCCGCCGGCCTTGCCGCGGCCGCCGGCGTGCACCTGCGCCTTGACGACGACGGCCCCGCCCAGGCGCCGCGCGATCTCTTCGGCCTGCTCCGGCGTGGTGGCCACGTCGCCCATGGGGACCGGGATCCCCTGCGCGGCGAGCAGCTCCTTCGCCTGGTATTCGTGGATGTTCACGGACGATTCCGGTTCGAGTTGAACTACAAGTGCGTGAGTGCGGAAGGGCGTGAGTGCGTCAGTGGCTTCGCGCGGAGGCGAGGACCCTGCTCCCTCGCCGACCCACTTCCGCACTGACGCACTTGCGCACTAACGCACTATTTCCGTCCCCGCGCGTCCCGCCACCGCTTCCCTGCCCTGGTCCAGCCGCGCGATGATGGCCCGCGTGCCACCGCGCCGCACGAAGTCGGCCGCGGCTTCCACCTTGGGGGCCATGCTCCCGCTGCCCAGCTCGCTCCCGGCCAGGAGCGCGTCGGCCTCGGCCACCGTCAGGCGCTCCAGCGCGCGCTGCGTGGGCTGGCCGTAGTCCAGGTACACGCGGTCCACGTCGGTGAGGATCACCAGCACGTCCGCGCCGATGTCGCGCCCCAGGATGGCCGCCGCGCGGTCCTTGTCCACCACGGCGTCGATCCCCTCCAGCCCCCAGCGCTCGTGCACGTACACGGGGCATCCGCCGCCGCCCGCCGCGATCACCAGGTGCCCCTGGCCCACGAGGGAGCGGATCATCTCCCGCTCCACGATGGCCGTGGGGCGCGGGCTGGGGACCACGCGCCGCCAGCCGCCCTTCGTCTGCGCCACCTCGCCGCCCAGCTCGGCCGCGAGGGATCGCGCCGTCTGCTCGTCCATCGTGCGGCCGATGGGCTTGGTGGGGCGCTGCAGCTCGGGATCCTGGGGATCCACGATCACCTGCGTCACCATGGTCACCACCTGCCGCTCCACGCCGCCGCGGCGAAGGGCGTTCTGCAGCGACTGCTGGATCATGTAGCCGATCCACCCCTCGGTGCTGGCCACCAGCACGCCCAGCGGAAGCGGCGGAACGAGGTGCCGGGACTGCTCGTTGCGGATGAGCTCGTTGCCCACCTGCGGCCCGTTGCCGTGGACGATGGCGATGTGCCATCCTTCGCGGGCCAGCTCCACCACGGCGCCCAGCGACTCGCGCGTGTGCTTGAACTGCTGGGTGATGGTGCCTTCCTCACCCGGCTGCGCCAGGGCGTTGCCGCCCAGCGCGATCACGATGGTCTTGCTCGCCACAAACCCTCTGTTGCGGGGCGACATTCTACGCGGGCCGCACAGGGGCGGCAAGCGCGTGCAGCATCAACGACTTCGGGGCGGCGGGATGATGGGGCGGGCACTGGCCGGAAGAGCAGGCTTTCCCGCGCGGGCCGGCGCCCCCATCCCCTGCCCTTCCCCCATGAACGACATGGGGGAAGGGAGATCACGGACCCTGCACGTCGGCAGCCTGTCTGCCGGCCCGCCGAGGGCCCCCTCCCCCCGCCCCCTGCCCCCGCTTCGCGGGGGAGGGGGAGAACCCAGTCCCAGCACGGGCTAGGCTCCGTGCGCGATCTCCCCCCTCGCCAACCCCTCCCCCGAAGTTGGGGGAGGGGTCGCCACCGAGCCGCGAGGAACGAGCGGCGCAGGCGGCGGGGGAGAGGGCCCCCCGTCGCGCAGCGACGGGTGCCTGCCCTTACCGAATTACCTCGCCGACGTGCAGGGGCTGGGGTGTACACCCTCTCCCGCGCAGTTTGCGGGAGAGGGTGCGAGCCCAAGCGAGCGGGTGAGGGCTCAGTGCCCCACGCTCGGCGCGCCGATGCCCTCGCCCTGAAGCCAGCCCTCCATCAGCCCGCGGATCTCGGCCAGGCGCTCGGGCGTCTTGGCCTCGTAGCGGGCCACCAGCACGGGCTCGGTGTTGCTGGCGCGGATGAGCCCCCAGCCGTCGCCGAACAGCACGCGCGCGCCGTCCACGTCGACCACCTCGTGGTCCTTGCGGAAGTGCTCCGTGGCGCGGCCCACGATCTCGAACTTGGTCTCTTCCGTGGCCGGGTAGCGCAGCTCGGCCGTGGAGACGAACTGCGGGAACTCCGCCAGCCACGCGCTGAGCGGGCGTCCGCTGCGCGCCACGATGTCGATCAGCAGCAGCGCGCCGTACAGCGCGTCGTCGTAGCCGTAGTAGTTGTCGCCGAACATGATGTGGCCGCTCAGCTCGCCGGAGAGCAGGGCGTGCTCCTGCTTCATCCGCTCCTTGATGAGCGAGTGCCCCGTGGCGTTCATGATGGGCACGCCGCCGTGGGCCTCCAGCACGTCCGTGAGCTGCTGCGAGCACTTGACGTCCATCACCACCTTTTGCCCCGGCCCGTGCTTCTGGATCAGGTCCAGGCCGTACAGCAGCAGCAGCGTGTCGCCGCGGACGATGCCGCCCTGGTCGTCGATGGCGCCGATGCGGTCCGCGTCGCCGTCAAAGGCCACGCCCAGATCCGCCCCGTGCTCCTTCACGGCCGCGATGATGTCGACGAGGTTCTTGTCCACCACCGGGTCCGGGTGGTGGTTGGGGAACGTGCCGTCGCTCTCGCAAAAGAGGGGGATGACGGTGACGTTGGGCCCCAGCGCCTCGACGAGGCGCACGGCGATGATGCTGCCCGTGCCGTTGCCGCAGTCCACGACCACCTTGATGGGCCGCTGGATGGTGAACTTGGACGCCAGCACCTCCACGTACTCGTCCAGCACCTCGCGGTTCTCCACGCTGCCCTGGCCGGACTCGAAGTCCTGCTCCTGGATCATCCGGCGGATCTCCTGGATGGAGTCACCAAAGATGGAGCGGCCGCCCAGCGTCATCTTGAAGCCGTTGTACTGGGGCGGGTTGTGCGAGCCGGTCACCTGCAGGCCGCCGTCCAGCTTCCAGTGCGAGAACGCGAAGCTGTGCACGGGCGTGGGGACCAGGCCCACGTCCACGACCTTTACGCCGGCCGCCACGAGGCCGCGGCGGACGCCGGCCGCGAGCTCTTCGCTGGTGAGGCGGTTGTCGCGGCCCAGGGCCAACACGGGCTGGTCCTTGCCCAGGCGGCGGCGCGCCAGCGAGCCAAAGGCCCGGCCGATGCCCTCGGCCACCTCGGCGTTCACGTCGGTGCCCACCACGCCGCGGATGTCGTACTGCCGGAAGATGTGCGGATTCAGCATCGGTCGCGCTGCCATTCCAGGAAAAAAGACGGGGCGCCCCCCGCCGATGGAGGGCGCCCGGTGTGCTGCTACAATTAGCGGTCCAGCAGGACGGCCACCACCTCGATCTCCACCTGCGCGTCGCGCGGAAGCCGCGCCACCTGCACGGTGCTGCGCGCCGGCTTGTGATCGCCGAAGTGGCGCGCGTAGACCTCGTTCATGGCCGCGAAGTCGTTCATGTCCTGCAGGAACACGGTCGTCTTGACGACGGACGACAGGTCGGCGCCGGCCTGCTGCAGGATGGCCTGCAGGTTCTTCATCACCTGCTCCGTCTGCGCGGCGATGTCGCCGTCCACGAGCTGCATGCTCTGCGGATCGAACGGCACCTGGCCGGCCGTGAAGACGAAGCCGTTGGCCACCACGGCCTGGCTGTACGGGCCGATGGCGGCCGGGGCGTTGCTGGTTTGCACGGTCTGCATCGTGGGAACCCGGGGCGTGAGTGCGAAAGTGCGAAAGTCGGGACTACGGTTCGTGCTTCGGGGCGGCGTGCCGCTCGGCCGCGGAGAGGCCCCCACCCGCTCGATAGCTCGCGACCTCACCCGCTTCGCGGGGGAGGTGAAAAACTACGCTTGGTGGAGGCAGGGCTCGCGCCGGAGCGGCCCGCCCCTGCGCTTGCGCGCAGGGATCGCCTCCGTGCACGGGCCGGGGTGTACACCCTCTCCCGCGCAGTTTGCGGGAGAGGGTGCGAGCCTAGGCGAGCGGGTGAGGGCTCTCCGCCAGCAGGGCGCGCACCTCGTCCGGGCTCACCGTGGCCACGCCGGGCTTCCCCACCTCGATGCCCGCGGCCAGGTTCGCCAGCACGGCGGCCTCCTGGATGCTCGCGCCCGCCGCGAGACTGACGGCCAGGAACGCCGTCACCGTGTCGCCCGCGCCGCTCACGTCGTAGACCTCGCGCGCCTGCGTGGGCACGCGCAGCGTCTGCCCGTCCTCGGAGCGCAGGGCCATGCCGTGCTCGCCCAGCGTGAGCAGCAGGTGCCGGGCGCCCACGCGGCCGCGCGCCTCCTCCAGCCACGCGTCGTCGTCCGCGCGCAGGGGCTGGCCCAGCGCCGTCCCCAATTCCACCGCGTTGGGCTTGAACACCGTGGCCCCGCCAAACGCGAAGAAGTTGCGGAACTTGGGATCCACCACGCTGGGAATGCCCGCCGCCTGCGCCTGCTCCAGCGCCGCGCGGATGACGGACGGCACCAGCACGCCCTTGTTGTAGTCCTCCAGCACCAGCGCGTCGGCCGCGGCGACGGCCTCGCGCACGGCGCGCACCAGCTCCGCCTCGCAGTCGCCCGCCACGTCGTCGTCGCGCTCGCGGTCAAAGCGCACCACCTGCTGGTGCCGGGCGACGACGCGCGTCTTGGTCGTCGTGGGGCGGTCCGTGAACTCCACCAGCCGCGGATGCACCGTGCCGCCGTCCAGCCGCGTGAGGGCGCCGCGGATCTGCAGGCCGGCGGCATCCGCGCCCACGCAGCCCACCAGCTCGCAGTCCGCGCCCAGGGCCACGACGTTGGCGGCCACGTTGGCCGCGCCCCCCAGCGCCACGCGCTCCTCGGCCACGTGCACCACGGGCACGGGCGCCTCGGGCGAGATGCGCGAGACGGAGCCCACCAGGTAGACGTCCAGCATCAGGTCGCCCACCACGGCCACGCGCAGCCCCCGGCACCGCTCCAGGATCTCGTCCAGCCGCGCGCGTGTCAGACGCTCCATCCGCTTCAGCCCTCGTGCGTGCCCGCCCCGGCCGTGTGCCGGGAAAATGAGGCCGGCAAGATAGACGGGGGCGGGGGTGGTGTCAAAGCCGGGGGTGAGGGAATAGGGAACAGGGAACAGGGAATCGCGGGCCGAACTGCTGAACCGCAGGGAACGGGTTTACAGGGGAGAGCCGGCAACGGCGGGGTCTCGCCGATGGGCATCGGC
>NZ_DASURI010000760.1:0-3115 GCF_036280135.1 Longimicrobium sp. | reverse complement strand
GGGCTGGGGATGGAGGGCACGGAGCGCGTGGCGGGGATCGTGGAGATGCGCATCCACCGGGTGAGCGCCGCGCTCGTCCGCGAGCTGGAGGGGATGGGGTTCCGCGGCCTGTCGCGCGAGCAGGTGATGCAGATGGGCATTCACGGCGTGGACGCGGCCTACGTGGGCGCCCTTCGCGAGCTGGGCTTGCGGCCGACGGCGGACCAGGCCGTGGAGCTGCGGATCCACGGGGTGACGCCGGAGTACGTGCGGCAGATGCGGGCGGCGGGGTTCGGCGACCTGTCGGCGGACGCGCTGTCGCAGATGCGCATCCACCAGGTGACGCCGGAGTTCATCCGGTCCCTGGCCGATGCGGGCTACCGCGGGCTGGACCGCGACCAGCTGATGCAGATGGGCATTCACGGGGTCACGCCGGAGTTCATCCGCGAGGTGCGCGCGGCGGGCTTCAGCGACCTGTCGCCCGAGGCGCTGGTGCAGATGCGCATCCACGGCATCGGCGCGGACTACGGCCAGGCCCCGCGGGCCCACGCCCGCGCCCGGGCACGCGGCTGATCCCCGTCCGCTCCGCGTAAACCTTCCCGTCCGGCGGCGCATCCAATCCCGCGCCGCCGGTCCGCTCCCCGGCCCGGCCCCCCCCCCCTCCCTCCGCACGGTAGACATGCGCCGCATCCCCCTTGCCGCATCCGTCGCCGCCCTCGTCGCCTGCGCCGCGTCCGCGGCCGCGCAGGGCGGCGCGCACCCCACGGGCGTCGCGCCCACCCTGCGCGCCGTGGAGCGCACGGGGCCCATCGTCCTGGACGGCCGGCTGGACGAGGCCGTGTGGCAGACGCCGTCGCCCGCCACGGGCTTCGTGCAGCTGGAGCCGGACGAGGGGCGGCCGGCCACGCAGCGCACGGAGGTGCGCCTGGCCTACGACGCCGAGGCGCTGTACGTGGGCGCGCGGATGTACGACACGCTGGGGGCGCGGGGCGTGCGCTCGCGGCTGGCCCGGCGCGACCAGGACACGGAGTCGGACTACCTGGAGCTCACCTTCGACACCTACCACGACCACACGGGCCGCACGGTGTTCAACGTGAACCCGTCGGGCGTCAAGTTCGACGCGGGGCAGGCGTCGCCCAGCGCGGACCCGTCGTGGGACCCCGTGTGGCAGGCGCAGACGCGCATTGACTCGCTGGGGTGGACGGCGGAGCTCAAGATCCCCTTCAGCCAGCTGCGCTTTCCCCGCGACAGCGTGCAGACGTGGGGCATGCAGGCCATGCGCTACGTGCAGCGGCTGAACGAGCTGTCGCTGTGGAGCCCGTGGCGGCGCAGCGAGCAGGGCGGCCCCGCGCGCTTTGGCCACGTGGAGGGGATTGGCGCGCCGCGCAACCGGGGGCGCGTGGAGCTGCTGCCGTACGTGCTGAGCCGCGCCGCCTACGTGTCGCCCACGCAGCCGGGAAGCCCCTTCCAGCGCGGCGAGGCGTACGACGTCCGCGTGGGCGCGGACCTCAAGTACCAGCTGAGCAGCACGCTCACCCTGGACGCCACCATCAACCCGGACTTCGGGCAGGTGGAGGTGGACCCGGCGTCCGTGAACCTGAGCGCCTTCGAGACCTTCTACGACGAGAAGCGCCCGTTCTTCGTGGAAGGGAGCGGGCTGTTCGGGTTCGGCGACTTCTGGTGCATCAACTGCAGCAACGTGGAGGGCATGTCGCTGTTCTACTCGCGCCGCGTGGGCCGCGTGCCCCAGGGCGAGGTGACGCGGGGCGACGCGCGGTACGTGCACACGCCGGAGAACAGCGCCATCCTGGCCGCCGCCAAGGTGACGGGGCGAACGAGCGGCGGACTGCAGGTGGGCCTGCTGGACGCCGTTACGCGCTCGGAGCGGGCGCTGGGGCTGGACACGCTGGGGCGCCGCTTTCGCGAGGAGGTGGAGCCGGCCAGCAACTACTTCGTGGGGCGCGTGCGGCGCAACTTCCGGGGTGGCGACGTGACGGTGGGCGGCATCGCCACCTCCGTCATCCGCCGGTTCGACTCGCCGGCCCTTCGCGAGCTGCTGCCGGGGCACGCCGAGGCCGTGGGGGCGGACGGGGAGATGTGGTGGAAGAACCGCACGTACCACCTGCTGGGCAATGTGGCCCTGAGCAGCACGGCGGGCGACCCGCTGGCCATCGGCCGGCTGCAGCGCTCGTCGGCGCGGTACTTTCAGCGGCCGGACCGGGTGAGCGGGAGCGGGGCGTTGTTCAGCGACGGGCTGGACCCGGACGCCACGGCCCTGCGCGGCTACGGCGGCTACCTGCGGATGGCCAAGGACGCGGGCGCGTGGCGGTGGGAGGGGGCGGTGAACGTTCGCAGCCCCGGCTTCGAGGTGAACGACATCTCGTACCTCACCCGCGCGGACTACGTGTGGATGCTGGGCAACCTGGCGCACGAGTGGAACACGCCGACGAAGTGGTTCCGCAACTGGTTCGTGGTGGGCGGCGGGCAGCAGGAGTACAACTACGACGGCGACCGCACGGCGGGCCAGCTGCACGCGTTTTCCGGCGGCCAGCTGCTGAACTACTGGAACGTGGCGTTCTACACGGAGCTGTACCCCGAGGTGAACGACGACCGCGCCACGCGCGGCGGCCCCGTCGTCCGCCGGGCGGGTGGCTACCTGCTGCACAGCCGGATGAACACGGACGCGCGCCGGCGGGTGGTGTTCTCGCTCACGGGCAACCTGCAGCGCTTTCGCGACGACGGGCGCTGGTACAGCCTGAGCTCCAGCGTGCGCATCAAGCCCGCGCCCAACGTGCAGGTGTCGCTGGGCCCGGCGTTCACGCACGAGCGGGGCACCGCGCAGTTCGTGCTGAGCCGGGAGGATGCCACGGCCACGCACTTCATGGGGCAGCGGGCCCTGTTCGCCGACATCGAGCAGAACGTGTTTTCGATGAACACGCGGCTGAGCTGGACGTTCACGCCCGTGCTCACGCTGGAGCTGTTCGCGCAGCCGTTCGTGTTCGCGGGCGACTACGCGCGGTTCAAGGAGTACGCGGGCGTGCGGACCACGGAGCGGATGGTGTACGGCGAGGACTTCGGCACGATCTGCTTCGATGCGGCGAGCAACCGCTACACGGCGGACCCGGTGGGCAACTGC
>NZ_DASURI010000759.1:0-3809 GCF_036280135.1 Longimicrobium sp. | reverse complement strand
CCGGCAGGGCCGCCGCGGACGCGTACAGGCGACGGCTCTGGTACACGCTGTTCGGGCCGCCCACGCCCACGCCCACGCCGAAGTGCCGCCACCACACCACGCGCAGCGAGTCGCCCGCGGGGGGCGCGAGCTCCACGCGCCCCACGTCCCCCGCGCGGACGAGGAGCGTGGGCGCGACGGGGCGAAAGAGCGAGTCCAGCACGGCCGCCAGCCGCCCCGCGTCCGGGGCGCCCTCCACGGCCCGCATCCCCGCGGCGGCGAACGTGTCCCAGTTCGTCGCGGCCGCCTGGTCGCTGGGGTGGTAGAAGCGGACGTAGCCGAGGAGCCGCGAGAACGCCACCAGGTTCCGCAGCCCCTGCTCCGTGACGGGCCGCGGAGGCTCCGGCGGCGCCACCGCGGGGCCGGCCTCCACGGCCGCGTCGTCGAACCATCCCTGCCCCTGGCCGATCACCATCACGCCGAGGTAGAGGGCCTCCGCGTCCGGCGCCACCTCGCCCTCGATCTCGTACCGCGTCCACCCCGTGCGTCCGGCGACGGGGCGCGATGCCATGTTGTCAAAGAAGCCCGTGACGCCGTTGGGCCGGTCCACGCGCAGCCACAAGGCGCCGCGGCCCGGCGCGGCGACGTCCGTGCGCATCCACGCGTGAAAGCGGATGCGCCGGCCGCGGTACGGCGCGGGATCCAGGCGCTGCATCACGTTGCCGAACGAGCCCTGCTGCTCGCCCCCCGCGGTCCCCGTCACCCGCACGGACCAGCGTCCGCCGTGCGCGTCCACGGAGTCCAGCACCATGGTCGCGCCGCCCGTTTCGGCAAAGTGCCAGCCCGTGAGTGCCGGCGCGTCGTTCTCGAAGCCGGGGTTGGCGAGCGTCCCGGGTGCCTGGGCCGTGAGCGGCGCGGCAAAGGCCAAGGCGGCGAGGAGGGGAGAGAAAAGATTGCGCATGAGGATCGATCGGAAGGAGCGTGTCCGGAGGATGGAAGTGACGCCACGAGGCGCAAGCTAATCGCGATCGGCCGGGCGCGCAGCATCCCCGAATCGTCCCTCCCGCGTCATCCCCGGATGGAGACCTGCTGCGCGTCCGCGAGCAGGTGACGGTGCACTTCGACGTCTCCCGCCGAGTCCCGCCCTCCCGGCTCCGTCGCGCAGGTCCAGCGCCGGTAAAGTTCCACAGAAAACCGCATTCTCACGCAGAGGGAGCAGAGGCAGCAGAGTACTTCATCGCGCGACGAAGTACTCTGCGTCCTCCGCGGCTCTGCGTGAGAAATTCCTGTTGTCGTTCATCACACGAAAGCGCCCCCTCCCACGAGACCGTGAGAGGGGGCGCTTCGGCCGGTCCGGCGGGACGATCAGGCGCGAGACAGGGCCGCGACCTGCTCCTCCACCCGGCGGAACTTGCGGGCGATGAACACCAGGTAGCCAAACAGCAGCACCCACGCGATGGCGAACGCCACGAACACGTGCGCGTACGCCCGCAGCGTGCGGGGCGGCGTGTACGTGGGCAGCCCGGACGACGTGGACGTCGGGGCGGCGGCCGGCGTCTCGGCCGCCGGGGCGCCGGCCTGCGTGGCGGCGGCGGCCTCCGTGGCCGTCTCGCCGGCGGGGGCCTGGGCGCGGGCCGCGGCCGGCGCGGCGAAGAAGAGGGCAAGCGCGATGAGCGCGATCCGAACGGGGCGCATCAAACGGAAACTCCTTGAGACGCGGGCGTGATGGGCCGCAGCGTGGCGGCGATCCGGGCGGCTTCCAGGCGGCGGCTCAGCTTTTCCACCACCAAGCGCGCCAGGAGCAGCGAAACGAACAGCAGGGTGAACGCGAGCAGGCTCACCAGCAGTGTCTGCACCATCTCCGGCGCGGCCGTGGGGCCCTCGGGCTTGAGCACCACCGGCTTGGGGTGCTGGCTGCGGAACCACTGCACGCTCATGTGGATGATGGGGATGTCCGCCGCGCCCACCACCCCCAGGATGGCCGCGAAGCGCTTGCCCCGCTCCGGGTTCTCCGTGGCGCCGCGCAGCATGAAGTAGCCCACGTAGATGAACCACAGCAGCAGCGTGAACGAAAGGCGCGCGTCCCACACCCACCACGCGCCCCACGCGAGCTTGCCCCACAGCGGCCCCGTCGTGAGCACGATGCTGGTAAAGACCAGGCCCAGCTCCGCCGCGCACAGGGCCACGGCGTCCAGGCGCTCGTCCCGCAGCCACAGGTACCCCAGCGAGCACAGCGCCACGATGCCGAACGCCATGAACGCCACCCACGCGCTGGGCACGTGCACGTAGAAGATGCGGTGCACGATCCCCATCTCGCGCTCCGTGGGCACGTAGAAGAAGATCAGCCAGAAGGTCGCCACCAGCGAGGCCGCGGCCAGCGCGCCCAGCCCCACCGACCAGCGGCGGAGCCCCTGGAGCGAGCCGTCGTCCACGGCCAGGTTCGGACTGCTCATAAGGTCAGGTCGTTTTCGTATGGTTCGTCGCCGCGACGGGGGCCGCCGGTCCGCACGGGCGGCCGTCGCATCGTTCATCGCGGCGGACTCCCGCCGCGCCCCCTGGCCCTACTCCTCCACGGCCGCGCCGAACACGGCCGTGCAGACAAAGAGGATCACGAGGTCGAACGCCAGCAGCATCCGCAGGTTGCCCTGCACCTCGGCCAGCGGGCGGCCCACCAGCAGCCGCTGCGTGGCGCTGGCGGCAAAGATCACCACGGGGATCAGCAGCGGCAGCATCAGGATGGGCAGCAGCGACTCCCCGTGCCGCGTGTGCGCCGTGATGGCCGCGAACAGCGTCCCCAGGGCCATGAATCCCACCGTCGCCAGGAACACCAGCAGCGCCAGGCCCCCCAGCGCCCGCCCCAGCTCCAGCCCGAAGAACAGCGCGTAGACGGGAAAGATCACCACCTCCACCGCCAGCACCACCAGCAGGTTCGCCAGGAACTTGCCCAGGAACACGGCCCCGCGCGGCACCGGGGACACCAGCACGCCCACCAGCGCGTCGGCCTCGCGCTCCAGCGCGAAGCTGCGGCCCAGGCCCAGCGTGCCCGCGAACAGCACCGTCACCCACAGCATGGCGCCCGCGATGTCCGTCGAGCGGACCGTGGGGTCCAGCGCGAAGCTGAACACCACGGCCACGAGCATGGCGAACGTGGCCATGGACACCGAGCGCTCGCGGGAGCGCGTCTCCAGCAGCAGGTCCTTGCGGGCAACGGCCCACGCCTGCGCGAGGTAGCCGGCC
Organism: Longimicrobium sp.; assembly: GCF_036280135.1. Classification (GTDB taxonomy): domain Bacteria; phylum Gemmatimonadota; class Gemmatimonadetes; order Longimicrobiales; family Longimicrobiaceae; genus Longimicrobium. The sequence continues at coordinate 593 of NZ_DASURI010000759.1, read as the reverse complement.
ATCGTCAGACCGCCGCCGCCACCCGCTCGGTGTAGACCTGCTCCCACGTGGCCCCGTCGATGTCGCCCCGGCGCTCGTCGCTCACCCAGCGGCCGCCCACCTGCACGGCCACCCGGTCCGCCTGCTCCAGCCCCTGCGACAGGTTGTGCGTCACCAGGACGACGGTCCGCCGGCCGTCCTTGAGCCGGTCCAGCACCCCGCGCAGCATGGCGGAGGCATGCGGGTCCAGCCCCGTGTACGGCTCGTCCAGGAACACGACGTCCGGGTCGTGGAGGAGCGTGCGCGCCAGGGCCAGCCGCTGCTGCATCCCCCGCGAGAACGTCCGCACACGGTCGTCCGCGCGGTCCAGCAGACCGACCTCGCGCAGCCCGTCCGTCACCCGCGTCCGGCGGTCCGGCAGGGCGTACAGGCGGGCGTAGAAGTCCAGGTTCTCCGCCGCGCTCAGGCCGGGGTACAGGAACGTCTGGTGCGACAGCAGGCCAATGCGCCGCCGCCACCCGTCGTCGTCCCCGCCCAGCTCCGTGCCGCCGATGCGGACGGCGCCGCGCGTGGGACGCACGGCGCCGCACAGCATGCGCAGCAGCGTGCTCTTG
>NZ_DASURI010000758.1:0-6467 GCF_036280135.1 Longimicrobium sp. | reverse complement strand
GGACGCGGCCCCGGCCGCGCCCGCCGCACCCCCGCCGCCGGACCCCCGCGACGAAGCGTTCCGGCGGGCAATGAGCTGCGGCATCAGGAGCTGCCCCGCGCAGCAGGCGGCGCCCGACGCCGCCGCCCCGGCGGCGTCGGCAGTGGACCCGATGGCGGACGTCGGCGCGCAGCTCGGGGGCGGGGCGGCGGCCGGGGGTTCCGCTCCCGCCTCGGGGTCGCGGGACCGCCACAGCGCGTTCCTGCGGGAAGCCGGGAGCAGCGGGGACGCGGCGCCGCAGGTGACGGCCCGCGTGCAGCGGCCCAGCTCGCCGTATCAGGTGATGGCCGGGACGCTGATCCCCGTCCAGCTCCGGACGGCGATCAACACGGACCTGCCCGGCGAAGTCGTCGCCCAGGTGACGCGCAACGTCTACGACTCGCAGCAGCGGCGCATCCTGATCCCCGCCGGGACGCGGGTGCTGGGCCGGGTGGACAACCAGGTGGGGATGGGTCAGGCGCGGGTGAACATCGCGTGGTATCGCCTGATCTTCCCGAACGATCACAGCCTGAACCTGCCCGGATTCACCAGCGCCGACGCCCAGGGCGCGGCGGGGATCCGGGGCAAGGTGAATAACCACTACGGGCGCACCTACCTCAACGCCATCCTGCTCAGTGCCATCTCGGCCGGGGCGCAGCTCAGCCAGCCGCGGAGCGGCGGCGGCGTGCTGTCCACGCCCTCGGCCGGGGAAGTGGCGGCCGGGGCGCTCGGGCAGGAGCTGGGGGAAGTCTCCACGGAGATGATCCGCCGCAACATGCAGGCGGGGCCGACGCTGGAAATCCCGCGCGACTTCGCTTTCACCATCTACGTGAGCAGGGACTTGGCGCTCGCGCCGTACCCGCTCTGAACCGCTGGAGGGGCCGATGATGGACGACAAGCTGCGGGCAGAGCTGACGTTCCTGCTGACGGCCAGCCTTCGCGAGCAGTGCGTGCACCGGCACGCGGCCATCGCGGAGCGGCGCGCCGTGTTCGCTCCGCGCCCGGAAGGGGGACGGGATGCGCGGGACACTGAAATACGAATGGGACCGATACGGCGGGACGCGGGACGGGCTGGCGTTTGACCGCTTCCTCGCGGAGTTTGGAGTGTTGATCCTCTGCCGCCGGTGCGGGTGCCAGATCGACCCGTACGATGTGCAGCCGGTGGTGGAGAGCGGGGAGGACCCGCGCGATTACGACTGGACCTGCGAACGATGCGAATGACGCAACCCTCCCCAGGCCGCCGTCCCTGAACTCGCCCGGATTTCACCTGAAATCCGGGCGAGTGATTTTAGTTGGTGTCATCCTCATCTACGCACGCCTGAGCTAACGATTCAAGTGTACTCAGGGCCAACTGCATTGCCCCCACGCCTCGCGCGTAGTAAACGTCTCGTACATGGGCGGACAGCGGCCCGTCTGAGGTATACGCGTAGAAGTGCATTCGCGCGGCATCAGCCCGCTTCTTGGCGGGCCCGGCGCCAGCGAGGTCCCGTCGTGCCTCGCGCGCCGCGCGGAGGATCGCTCGCGCCCGTTGGCTCAGACTTTCGTTCATGGTTCAGTTCCCCCCGGCCGTGATTCATGCAAAGAAAGCTTGGGCCTGTTTTTCCCCGACCCTCGGCGGTAACCCTTTGGCTTCTGCGAGGTCTCGTATCAGGCTCTTATAGTCAGACACGCGCCCGCCGCAAAAGATTGCTATGTGTCGCAGAGCCTGTCCGTACGATCTCACCTCCTGCAACTTGCCGGGATTCGCACCGCTCTGATAAGGGTTACATGCGTCGCACCACCAATAGGGTCCACGGACGTTATTCCCGTACACGGTGCACCGGGTCGCAGGATGCGGCGACCCTGTGTGTCCGTAGCAGTTCTTTGTCAATGGCATTGCGTCAAACTTTGCGATCAAACGCTTGGCCTCGTCCTGCGCGCGCTTCATCGCCGGACCGGGGTTCTTCTGTTCGAGCATCCACTTGATGTAATCGGGCTCCTTAAGCACCAGCAATTCCAGCGATTTACCAACGTGCTTTTTCCCGAATGAGAGGATCATAGGGTTCTACTCCGTGGATTCGTTTACGAGACGAAACCGTACCTCACGCGGTGCTCGGAAAGGTACACGGCCGTAAGCGCGTCGGGGCTTTGACTAAGGCGGCGTCTATGAAGTTGTAGCTTTTCCCGCTCCTCCGCCGACAGCCGCCCGGAAACGAGCATCGAACCATCCCCGGCGAAGGCGATCAACCCGGCATCAAACAGTGCGTCCAGCGTCGCCACGAGCGGAAGTCCGTTCGCGGGGTCCAGACGCTCCGCATTGGTAGATAGCCGCCACGGCTTGATATGGGACGCGCGAATTGCGTTCAGCGTCCCGCAGCCAGTGACGGCGCAGCGGCCGTGCCAGCGAGCGAGGACGGCGGTACGGAAGGCGCCCTGCCCAATGCGGGCGCTCACTAGTGCATCGCGCTCCGTCTCTGTCAGGCCCTTCACGCGGAGGATAGCGCGAAGGTCCGCCTGCAGAGAAGTGGCCCCGGACGGGGTGCGCATCACCCGCTGCAGGGGGACGCGCTCTAGGATCTCGGCATACAGCCCTTTCGGAAGCTCGTTCAGGCGCCCGAAACGGAGGAGCACATTAGAGTCGAAGCCGCGAATCTTCCGGGGCCGATCTGTGCGACGGGGACCATCAGGCGTGCAGAGCACACCGTAGGCTTCCGCGCCTGCAACGAACAGGTCTAGGTGACGCTGTCGCTCCGTGCGACCGTTTGAGGGGCGGGCTGCATTGCGCAGGACCATTACGAACGACGCCCCGCCATCCTCCACGATTTCGTCTTCCCACACGCGCAGGTACAAGCGGTCCGTAACCGGGTCGTGAGCGCCCCATGACCACCGCGGGTTACGCAGTTCGGCGCCTAACACATCCGTGTAGAAGCGCGTCGGGGAGACCGTAGCCATGCCACTCCTCCTGTTGTCAGGGACTCACCCGGCATACCGCCCCCATCTCGCAATTCCTTTCTCAGCCGCCGCGATCCGCGCGCGGTCCTCGGACACAAATGCGTCCGCCAAAAATAGGTGTGCGTCCATGAACGCATCGAAATCCTTCGCGGGAGCACCGTTCGACCTTGCCCGGCTCCAGTACGCGTAGGCGACAACAAGCTTCCCAAGTTCGGGGCCGGGGGAGGACCACCCGTGAGTTGATGAGGCATCGGAAATATGGCGTCACTGGCTCAGGATACCTATAGATGTGAACCTACCCTATTCACCTCATTGGAGGGGAGTCCATGCAACCTACCCGCCGAGAATTTCTCGCTATGCTCAGCGCTGGATTTTTTGGCACGATCCTCGAGTTGGAGCGCGCGTCAGCTCAAGAAATCTCGCTCGGCCGGCTACGGATCGAGCTGGTTGCGTTCTACGCACGAGACCTTAATGACCGGAGGCTGACCGGAAACACGGATGAATTATACTTAGGCGTAATCGGCACCTACGGTAACGAGAAGGTTGTCCCTGAGCCAGTCCAAAGCGTACCAAAATCGGGATGGGGATACAGCGGAGAGGAGCGGTTCAACACCCAAACAACAAAAGGCAACGTGCCGTGGGTCGTCCATCACCGGCGGAACCCAAGCAGGCGGGTAGTCGCGGATAGCGTTGTCCCTGCGGGTGTGCGCTGGCTTACATTGGCGCTGTGGGAGATGGACAGCTTGTTCAACGGCAACGATGAACTCGGCATCCTCGAGTTGGACCTGCGGCGGGGACGAAACACGAGGTGGACCCCTGTCTCACATACGCAGGCGCTGACGTCGTATCGTCGTGCCCCGACTCCGGACGCACGACCGTACCGGTTCGCCGGTGCTGGCGCTAGCTACACCTTGTGGCTACGTACCATCTGGTCCTGAGAGCAGAAGTATCATCATAAGATAGAACGGCCGGCGAAATCGCCAAGTACGGTTCGATAGAGGGTCCGACGGAGCCCGCTCTGATTTCAGGTGAAATCAGGAGCGGGCTTCGCACCAGATGGACGGTGCTGCGGATGCAGAGCTCTATCGACCGGCGGGGGTGAGTCCGATGGCCGCCCCCAACCTCACACAGACGGCACGCCACGCCGCGCCCGGCGCCAGCCGTACGCTCCTCGTCGTGCTGGCCGCCTGCCTAGTCTTCGGTAGCTGGTGCGCCGCGCAGTACCTCGCGGCCCAGCTCGGCCACGCGGCCCGCCTCGGGCCGCCCGCCTTCGTCCTCTCCCCGGAGCTGCACCTCTACGCCCGCGCCGCCGCCAGCCTCGCCCTGGGCGGGGTGCTGGTGGCGCTGCTCGACGCGCGCTCGCGGCCGTTCGCGCCGCTGCTCGCCCTGGCGGCCACCACGCTGTTCATGGTGACGCGCGGGCCGGTCTACGGGCCGTTCCGGTTCCCGCTGTGGCTGCTCGCGTTCCGCGAGGACGCGGCGGTGGCCGCCGCCCTCGGCGGCGCCCGGATGGCGTTCGCGGCGGGCAGCTTCGCCGCCGTGGTGGCGATCACCTCCGTCCGGCGCCGCACGGGCCTTCGGAAAGCCTCAACGTCTTTCGGGACGGCGCGGTGGGGCGACGGGGCGCAGCTCGCGGCGGCACCGGAAGGACTGCCGCTCGGCCGGCGCATGGACGATGGCGCCATGCTCCGCTACGCGGGGGATGCGCACCTGATAACCGTCAGCCCCACGGGCGGCGGAAAGGGCACGTCGGCGGTGGTCCCCGCTCTCCTCTCGCATCCGGGGTCCATCATCGTCCCCGACGTGAAGCCGGAGCTGTACGCCATCACCCAGCGCCACCGGCGCACGATCCAGCCGGGCGCGAAGGTCGTCTGCATCGACCCGTGGAATCAGGTCGAAGGCACGGACGGCCTGAACCCGATGGACCTCATCGACCCGGCCAGCGAGGACGCGCTGGACGACGCGGAGATGGTGGCGGACATGCTCGTCGCCGTCTCGGAGCAGGGCGGGGCGAACAAGCACTGGAATGAGGAGGCGCTGGCGTTCCTCACGGGGCTGGTGATGCACGTCAAGACGACGTGCCCGCCGGAGCGCCAGAACCTTCCCGAAGTGCGGCGGCTGCTCATGCTCCCGCGCGGGACGGACGACGAACCCGGCGCATTTGAGCAAATGCTGGCGGAGATGCTGGAGAATCCCGCCATCTACAACCTCATCAAGCAGAAAGCCGCCGCGATCACGCAGAAGTCGTCCAACGAGCGTTCCGGCGTGATCTCTTCCGCCCAGGAGCACACGCACTTTCTCGACTCCCCCCGCATTCGCCGCGTCCTCGCGGAAACGACGTTCGACCTCGATCTGCTGAAAACCGGGACCATGACGCTCTACGTCGTGCTCCCGGCGCGGCGGCTCACGCGCTACGCGCGGCTGGTGCGCCTCGTCGTGGGAACCACGCTCCAGCGGATCAGCTCCATCCCCGGCCAGCCGAAGCATAAGATCCTCGTCCTGCTGGATGAGTTCACGCAGTTGAAGCGGCTGGGGCCGGTGGAGGAAGCATTCCGGCTCATGCGCGGCTTCGGCGTGCAGTTCTGGCTGTTCCTGCAAGACCTGGCTTCGTTCGAGGAAGTCTATCCGAAGGTCTGGAAAAGCTACGTGGCGAATGCGGGGGTCCTACAGGCGTTCGGCACGAACGACGTGGATACGGCCGAATACCTCAGCAGGCGGATCGGCGAGACAACCGTGTTCGTGGAGTCCGAAAACCGCTCGCGGGGGATCAGCACGGGGAAGATGGACAACGTGCAGGAAGGCGCCGGGCAGACCACGGCGGAGAAAGGGCGCCGCCTGATGATGGCCGACGAAATCCTGCGCATGAACCCGGAGGAAGGGATGCAGTTGATCTTCGTGCAGGGGCGGGACCCGGTGCTGGCCAGACGGATCGTGTACTACACGGACCCGGCTTTCAGAGATGACAAGGGCCGCAATCAGTTCGATGACAACCCGCACCACGTGGCGGTCAAATGAGCGCCCGGCACGCGTGCGCGGCGGCGCGGCTGGCGGAGTTGCGGGGGACGGCGCGCGAGCCGTGGGCCCTCGCCTGCGTGGTGCTGGTGGCGCTGGCGCTCCTGGGCGCCGCGCTGGGCTTCCGGGTGAACGTCACGCGGTCTTATCCGCTCGGGCTGTACTGTGTGACGGGCGGCGCGGCCGACGCCGCGCGTGGTACGGTGGTGGTGGTCTGCCTTCCGGAAGAATGGTCCCGCCTCGCGCAGCGCCGGGGCTACCTGGGGCCGGGCTGGTGCGCGGGCGGGGACTACGGGCTGGGGAAGATGGCCGTAGCCGCGGCTGGGGACGTGGTGGAGCTGGGACCGGAGGGTGCACGGGTGAACGGGCGGCTGCTCCCGCACAGCCGCCCGGCGGCGCGCGACGCGCAGGGGCGCCCGGTGCCGCACGCGCCTTTCGGCCGGCGCCAGCTCGCCGCCGGGGAGCTGTGGCTGTACTCGCCGTATCACGGGGGCGCGTTCGATTCC
>NZ_DASURI010000757.1:0-2059 GCF_036280135.1 Longimicrobium sp. | reverse complement strand
CGTGCTCTTGCCCGAGCCGGTGGGGCCCACGACGGCCACCGTCTCCCCCGGCGCGATGCGCAGCGAAAAGTCGCGCAGCACCGGGTCGCGGCCGCGGTAGGCGAACGAGACGTCGCGCATCTCCACGTCGCCGCGGACGGTCTCGGCCGGCAGGACGCGGTCGCCGGGGTGCGCCTCCACGGGCGTGTCCAGCACGCCGAAGATGCGGCGCGTGGACGCCATCGCCCGCTGGTACTGGTCCAGTGTCTCGCCCAGGCGCGTGAGCGGCCACAGCAGCCGTTGCGTGATGTAGACGAGGAACGAGTAGGTGCCCACGGCCAGCGCCCCGTCCAGCACCCGGAACCCGCCAAAGACGAGTGTCCCCGTAAAGCCCACGAGGATCAGGATGCGGACCAGGGGGACGAACGCGGCGCTGTACGAGATGGCGCGGCGGTTGGCCTCGCGGTACGCCTGGCTGTCCGCCTCCACGCGGGCCGTCTCGTGCGCCTCGGCCGCGTACGCCTTGATGGTCGTGACGCCGCTGAGGTTGCTGGCCAGCCGCGCGTTCACGGCGCCGGCCTTTTCGCGGACGGCGGCGTACAGCGGCTCCAGCCGCTTCTGGAACGCGATGGAGCCCCAGACCACGAACGGCATGGGCAGCATGGCCATCCACGCCACCTCCGGCGCCATGATGAAGAACGTCCCGCCCACCACGAGCACCGTCGTCGTCACCTGGATGATCTCGTTGGCGCCCGTGTCCAGGAACCGCTCCAGCTGGTTCACGTCGTCGCCCAGGACGGACATCAGCCCGCCCGTGCTGCGCTCCTCGAAGTACGCCAGGTCCAGGTCCTGGAGGTGCGCGTAGCCCTGCAGCCGCAGCTCGTGCTGTACCGTCTGCGCCAGGTTGCGCCACAGCACGCCGTACAGGTACTGAAAGAGCGACTCCATCACCCACACCACGAAGGTGATGGCGGCCAGGATGACGAGCTGCTGCCGCGGATCGGCAAAGCCCAGGCTGGCGATGACGGACTGCCGCCCGCGCACCACCACGTCCACCGCCACGCCGATGAGCGCCTCGGGCGCCAGGTCGAACAGCTTGTTGAGCACGGAGCAGGCGGACGCCAGGAACGTCTGCCGGCGGTGCGGGCGGGCGTAGCGGATCAGCCGGCGCAGGGGATGTCCCCCGTCCGCGCCGCGTGTTTCGTTGTCGTGCACGAGCGGATACACCTGGGAAGTGGATGGCCTTCGGTCGGCGCGGCACAAAGTCGCGCGGTGCGGCGCGACCGCGCCAGGGCAGGGACGGATCCGGACATCCGAGCCGGGGGATCGGCCGCTCGGCGTCGGCATGCGAAAACGTGCGAGGGGCGCCCCATCCGGAGCGCCCCCTTCTTCATCCGACCCTGATCGTTCCGTGCCTCAGCAGTTGAAGTCCCAGGAGACCGGCTGGGGGTTGCAGTACGGCGGAGCCGGGCACGAGTAGCACGAGTCCTGGAGGCCCGTGTGGCACTGGTCGCCGCTCGGGTACGTGTAGGTGTGCGCGTGCACGGTGCCCCCGCGGCCCTCTGCCCCGGCGTCGAAGGACGACACCTTGATCTGTTCGAGGTTGAGCTTGAGCTTCTTCACGGGCTGCCTCCTTGAAGAGAGATGATCCGCAACGTTGCGGTTCGTTCATCCTATCACCGAACGGCGCGGATCGACAATACCGGCTGAAACGGATTGTGTGCGAGGGGCCGGGCGTCGCACGCCGATCGTCCGGTGCAGGCGCGGCATCCGGGCTGCTTCCGGGGGATGACGCATTTCGACACGCCCGCGTCCACGCCACGGGACGCCGGCCGCGCCGTGGGGAGGACGGATCCTTTGCCCGCACGCGGCACTGCGCCCCGGAATGGCGAGAAACAACGGCGTGGCGCGGCGGGTACGCGGATTGCCCCTGGGTCGTCCCGGGCGCGCTGAACCGCGGCGCATCCGGCCGATTCACCCGACGTTCATCGCAGCACCATGCGTATCAACCACTTCGCGCGCGCCGGCGTGCTGGCCCTGGCGGCCGCCGGCCTGGTCGCCGCGTCCGCGCCGGCGCTGG
>NZ_DASURI010000756.1:0-4196 GCF_036280135.1 Longimicrobium sp. | reverse complement strand
CCGGCTCTGCCATGGTGATGCTCCGCGTGAGTTGAGTGCCTGTGTGCAACATAACACACGCGGCCAATCTGGGAGATTGGTCCACCCTATCCCTCCCCCAGCTCGAACGGGGGGACGCGGCGGCCGTCGATATCCGTGAAGCCGTACGCGTCGGCCAGGTCGGCCACGCGGTGCACGCCACCGCTGTGGCGCATCACCTCCGGATCGGCGGCGAGGGCGGCGACGGCGCGGCCCACGTAGCGCGGCGACTCCGTGCGGCCCAGCTCCGGATGCTCGCGCCAGGTTGCCTCCGTGGCCTTGTGCGCGGCCAGCACCCACTCCGTCCGCATCCACCCGGGCACCACGGCCAGCGACGTCACCCCGTGCGGCCGCAGCTCCTCCGCCATGGCGAACGCCAGCCGGTTCATCGTTGCCTTGGCGATGTCGTAGAACAGGTTTCCGCGCAGGTACGCGCCGCGGTCCCAGAACGACGTGGTGACGATCAGGCCGCGTCCCTGCCGCACCAGCAGCGGCGCGGCGAAACGGCTGGCGACCAGGTGGTTGCGCACGCCGCCGTTGAACATCACGTCCCACTGCCCCGCGTCCTGCTCCCAGAACGGCGCCCCGAACGACGCCAGGGAGAACACCTCGTGGCCGCCCCACGCGTTGTTCACCAGCACGTCCAGCCGCCCCTGCTCGGCCTCCACGCGCTCGAACAGCGCGCGCACGGCGTCGTCGTCGCGATGGTCCACGCGGACGGCGATGCCCGTGCCGCCCAGCGCCGTCACCTCGTCCGCCGTGTCGTCGATGGTGCCGGGCGGCGCGTCCAGCCCGCTCTCGGCCAGGATCTGCCCGTAGACGGGTGCCGGCGCCGCGCGCGTGCTGCGCCCCGTCACGTACACCGTCGCCCCCGCCGCGCCCAGCTCCAGCGCGATCCCCCGCCCCGCGCCACGGCTGGCGCCCGTCACCACGGCCACGCGCCCCCGCAGCGGCCGGTCGTCGTGCATCTCGTTCGTCGTCATCGTCTTCCCGTCTCGGTGAATGCGGCTCCGTGGACGGAAAGCTAGTCGGCGGCGGGGGACGCGTCTTGGAAAAATCCGCAGCTCCGGCCGCGAAAGTCGCCCGGCGCCAGGCCGGCGAGCGCCTGGAACTCGTTGACGAGGTGCGACTGGTCGTAGAACCCGCACGAATACGCCACGTCGGACCACGGGCGCTGCGGATCGCGCCGCAGCAGGGCCACCGTCGCGCGGAACCGGGCGATGCGGCAGACGGACTTGGGAGACAGCCCCACGTGCCGGTGGAAGACCTGCTCCAGCCGCCGCTCGCTCACGCCCAGGCCCTCCGCCAGCGCGCGCACGCGGATGCGCCCCCGCGACGCCTCAATGCGCCGCACGGCCTCCGCGGCCACGGCGTCCGGACGGGCGGCGACCGCGGCGAGCCTCTCCGCCAGCACCGTCTCCATCGCGGCCACGCGCGCCGGGCCCACGGGCACATCCGCCATCCGCTCCAGCGCCTCCGCCGCGCGGGGGCCCCACAGCGCGTCGAGGGGCGCGTCGGCGGCAGACAGCTCGGCGGCGGGGATGCCGAGGAGCGCCGCCATCCCGCCGGGCCGCAGCGTGACCGTCACCTGCTCCACGCGCCCGGCCATGCGGATGATGGACGGGGCGCACCGGGCTCCCAGTGCCTCGCACGCCGTCGGCGTGGTGCCGGGGACGGCCGGCGCGTCGCCCAGGTTGAAGACCAGGTGCACGCCGCCGTCCGGCAGCACGCGCTCCGTGAGCGGATGCGCCGGATCCACCCACTCGCGCCCGATGCCGATGCGCTCCACGAACCCGCGCAGGGGCGCCGCCGGCGCGACGGAGGCAAAGGCGCCGCCCGGCGCGTCGCCCGTCGTCCAGAACAGCGCCTCGTCGCCCGTGTGGAGGTACATCCGCTCGGCGTCCGTCGTCATCGTCCCTTTCGCAACGTCGGTGGATCGGGGGCAGCATCCGTCGAAGATGACACGCGGGCGCGCGCGGGGAAAGCGTCCGCGCCGACCTGTATCCGCTTCGAGAAACAACAGCGGCGGATGACGATCATCATCATCCGCCGCCGTTTCTCGTCACCGGAGCCGATTCGCTGGCCGTCGAGGCAAAACGCCGTTCCGGGGATCGGATGCGTTGCGATTTTCGGGCGTGGGCTCGCGCGGGGTGTAGATCACCTCGAAGTCGCGGCGCCGCACGTTTCCGCCGTCCTCCAGCGTGACCACCCGCACCCGCTCGGAAGGAACGCCGCGCGTGCCGCACGCCGCCTCCGGGGGGCACGGCGCCGACTCCGTTCCCCAGGCCACGTCCACCGCGTGCGACGGGGACGCGATGTCGTGAAAGCCCGCCGGGGTCCGGATCGTCATCCCCAGCCGCAGGTGGCCGATGGGCGCCACCTCCGCGCCGGCGGCCAGCGGATACCGATAGGCCACGCGCCCGTCGTCCCTCCGCAGCGGCTGCGAGTACTGCACCTGCACGCGGCGCCGGCCGCCGGGCGGAATGTCGGGCACGGGAACGTGCACGATGCGCGTGCGGGCGTACTCGCGCAGCCCGGGGATGCGCCGGTCGCGCGCCAGCCCCTCCGCGATCCACCGCGACTCGTCGGGACGGTTCCAGTCGTTGTAGGCCAGGAGCGCGTTGCGGTCGTGCGCCGGCCGGTCGGCGTCGGTCACGGACACGCTGTACACCGTGGCGTCCGCCGGTAGGGGAAAGAAGAGCGCGGCGTCCAGCGTGTCGCGCCCGTCGTTGCCGAACGCGAGGGTCGCGCTGGTGGCGGCCCGCGCGCTGTCCAGGTTGGCCCACGCGAGCACGGAATCCACCGCGAGCGTGGGGGGCAGACGGTCCGCGCACGCGCCGTGGCAGCGGACGGGGACGACGACGCCCTGCGATGCGGCGGGCAGGGCGGCGAACAGGAGCGGGAGGGCGATGGAAAGGGAACGCATGAAGTTTCCTCGGATGGGAGGAGACTGCTGTGGGCGGCCCTGTGTACCATCCCATGCCGGACCGGTGTTCCACGGACCGGAGTTCGCCCCGTTCCCGCGTCCTCGCCGTCGTCGCGCGGGGAGTCCACGGTGTGCCCGGGAACAATTCTTCCATCTCGAGAATACTACCTTATACGGACACATTTAAATCATACCGTGTGCGCGGGGATCAGCGCTCCCGGCCCAGGCGTCCACCGACCCGGAGGAACCCGCTCGTGCTCGACCTCTTTCGCCGCAAGCCCGCGCGGGCCGACGCCCCGCCCGCACCGGACGCGCGCTACCGCCACGCCGCGCAGGTGACGTCCACGCGCGAGGCTGGCCGCACGGTGCTGCTGGACCATCGCGGCGGAGCGTACTTCGGATTGGACGAGGTGGGAACGCGCGTGTGGGACCTGCTGGGCGGCGGCGCCTCCCTCGCGTCCGCCGTGGACGTGCTCGCGGACGAGTACGACGCGCCGCGCAACGTGCTGGAACATGACGTAGCAGAGATCGTTTCGCGCCTCGTCAAGAGCAACCTCCTGGAGGCGGCGTGACGTCCCGCGGGCGACGCGACGTGCCGGGGGTGATGCGCTGCATGCTGGCGCTGCTCGTGACCCGGCTCCACCTCAAGGCGTTCGGCTTCGGCCGGTCCGTGGCGCGGGCGCGGCGGATGGGCGGCCGGGGGCCCGCGTTCACCGCCGCGGCGGACGGTGTGGCGGAGCGGACGGCGCACCGGGTGGCCGTGGCGGGTGCCTTCTTTCCCGGGCGGGCCGTCTGCCTGGAGCAGTCGCTCGCGCTGTACGTGCTGCTGCGCCGCCGCGGCGTGCGCGCGGAGCTGCGGCTGGGCGTGGTGCCGTCGCCGTTCCACGCGCACGCCTGGGTGGAGGTGGACGGCGTCCCCGTGAACGAAGACGCGGAGACGGTCGCGCGCTTTCTCCCCATGCCCGCGATGCCCGCGTGAGCGCGTTCGCCTGCGCCCTCTCGCTCGATCGCGCACCGCGCCCGGGCGACGCCGCGCGCCTGCTGCGCCGCGTGGCGCCCGTGGACGCGGCGATGGACGACGGTCCGTTCTCCGCGGCCGCCGCGGTGCCCGTTCTCCGTCCGCTCGCGGCCCGGCGCGGCACTCTGGCCGCCGTGGGGGACGCACGGCTGGACAACCGCGCGGAGCTCCGGCGCCACGCGGCGCCCGTCGCGGACGGCGCGTCGGACCTGGAGGTGGTGCTGGCGCTGTTCG
>NZ_DASURI010000755.1:0-9772 GCF_036280135.1 Longimicrobium sp. | reverse complement strand
CGTCGTGGTGGACGGGCACGAGGTGCCCAAGATGAAGCGCGAGGAGCTGTACCGGCTGCGGCTGGAGATGGGCTACGTGTTCCAGTTCGCCGCCCTGTTCGACAGCATGACCATCGGCGACAACGTGGCCATGGGGCTGCGCAAGAAGGGCGGGATGTCGGAGGGTGACATCCGCGACCGCGTGGCCGAGTCGCTGGACCGCGTGGGGCTGGCCGGCTTCGAGCGACGCTTTCCCGCGGAGCTTTCCGGCGGACAGAAGAAGCGCGCGGGGCTGGCGCGGGCCATCGCGTACCGGCCCAAGTACCTGCTGTACGACGAGCCCACGAGCGGCCTGGACCCGGTCACCACGGAGGTGATCGACCGGCTGATCATCAAGATGAAGCAGGAGCTGGGGGTCACCAGCCTGGTGATCACCCACGACATGAAGAGCGCCTACTCCATCAGCGACCGCATCGCCATGCTGTTCGAGGGGCGCGTGGTGGAGGTGGGCACGCCGGACCAGATCCGCCGCACGGGCAACCCCATCGTCAAGGGGTTCGTGGAGGGGCGGCCGGAGATGATCGAGGAGGCCACGGCCGAGGCGGCGCCCCAGACGCACCACGGGGACCGCCACGTGGGCGGCGGGCCGGACGGCAGGCACGACGGACAACGACGCGGGCACGCAGACGGACACCACGGGCACGGCCCGCACGGGAGGGACGCATGAGGCTCAAGAACGAAGCCCTGGTGGGGCTCACGGTCATCCTGGGGATCATCACGGCGGTGCTGGGCGCCGTGTGGCTCAGCGGCCGCTCGTGGGGCGAGCAGTACAAGGACGTGGTGGCCAGCTTCAGCGAGGTGGGGCAGCTGGCCGAGGGCAACCCCGTGACGTACCGCGGCGTGCAGGTGGGCCGGGTGAGCGAGATCGAGCTCAGCCCCCGCGGGACGGGCGTGTACGTGACCATGTCCATTCGGCCCGACGTGCAGTTCAGCGGGCAGGACGTGGGCGTGCTGCTGGGCAGCGCCTCGCTCTTTGGCGACTGGCAGGCGGAGATCGTCTCCCAGGCGGACTTTCCGGACATGCTCTTTACCACCACCCCGCGCCGCGACGTGCTGCCGGGCGCCACGCTCCCCGACATCTCGGAGCTGACGGCCGTGGCGGCGCGCATCGCGAGCGACATCGAGACGCTGTCGGAGCGCATCCAGATCGCGTTCACGCCCGAGACGGCGGTGGAGATCCGGCAGACCATCGAGAACGTCTCGGCCGCCACGGACCAGCTGAGCGGGTTCCTGGAGGCGCAGACGCAGACGTACGGCCGGGTGGGCGCCAACGTGCTGGCGTCGACGGAGAACATCCGCCAGGCGACGGCGTCGGCGCAGGCTACCATGAACGACGTGCGGGCCAGCCTGCGCGGCGGCGACGTGCAGCAGATCCTGAACAACGCCCGGGTGGCCAGCGAGAACCTCACGAACCTGACGGAGCAGCTGTCGGGTGCGGGCGCCGGCGTGCCGGGGCTGGTGGCGCGGGCGGACAGCACGCTGGGCGCGTTCGGGCGCACGGCCGAATCGCTGAACACGACCATCGCGGGGCTGCAGCCGGGCCTGGCCGAGGTGGGCCCCACGGTGGCCGAGGCGCGGACGCTCATCACCAACTTCAACGGCCTGCTCACGCAGATGTCGTCGCAGCAGGGCACCATTGGCCGGCTGATGCAGGACCCGGCGCTGTACGAGGAGTTCCAGCGCCTGGTGGTGACCATGCAGCGCCTGATGGCCGACATCCAGGCCAACCCGGGCAAGTACATCGGGGAGCTGCAGGTCTTCTGAGTGCGAAAGTGCGGGAGTGCGAAAGTGCGAAAGTAACGGCCCGCGGGAGGGGCCCTCACCCGCTCGCTGTCGCTCGCACCCTCTCCCGCAAACTGCGCGGGAGAGGGTGTAGACTTCGACGGGCGAACTGCACTCCGTCACATTCCGCGTAACACGTAGTTCTCCCCCTCCCCCGCGAAGCGGGGGCAGGGGGCCGGGGGGTGGGGGCCCTCGCCCGGTGTGAAGGCCCGGCCGAACGGCACCCAATCCGCCGTTCGGCACGCGAGCACGAACCCTGCTAACGCAGGTCGCAGGTGCAGCTGGGGGCTATTCCCTATTCCCTGTTCCCTATTCCCTGTCGGCCATGGCCTTGCTGGTCCAGAAGTACGGCGGCACCTCGGTGGGCACGCCGGAGCGAATCCAGGCCGTCGCCGACCGCGTGGCGCGCGCGCGGCGCCGCGGCGACGACGTGGTCGTGGTCGTCAGCGCCATGGGACACACCACGGACGAGCTCATCGAGCTGGCCGAGGCCGTCACCGGCGGCGACACCTGCACGGCCGACCACCCCCGCGAGATGGACATGCTGCTGAGCGCCGGCGAGCGCATCAGCATGGCCCTGCTGGCCATGGCCATCCGCGAGCGCGGCGTGGAAGCCCGCTCGCTCACGGGCAGCCAGGCCGCCATCATCACCGACGAGTCGCACACGGCGGCCCGCATCGTGGAGGTGCGCGCGGACCGCGTGCGCGAAACGGTGGACGGCGGCTCCGTCGCCATCGTGGCCGGCTTCCAGGGCGTGAGCACGGCGCGCGAGATCACCACGCTGGGACGGGGCGGATCCGACACCACGGCCGTGGCCCTGGCCTGCGCGCTGCAGGCGGACCGCTGCGAGATCTACACGGACGTGGACGGCGTCTTTACCTGCGACCCGCGCCGCGTGCCCACGGCCCGCATCATCCCGCAGATCTCGCACGCGGAGATGGTGGAGATGGCCCAGAGCGGCGCGCAGGTGATGCACGCCCGCGCCGTCGATCTGGGCGCGCGCTACGGCATGGACATCCGCGTGCTCTCGTCGTTCGTCGACGGACCGGAGAGCGACGATCCCAACCGAGGCACCCTGATCACGGAACACCCGATGGCGATGGAAGACCTGGTCCTTACCGGCATCGCGTCGTCGCGCGGCTACGCCAAGCTCATCCTGCGCGGCCTGCCGCCAGGGATGCGCACGCCCACGGACATGCTCGTGGCCCTGGCCGACGCCGGCGTGTCGGTGGACATGGTGACGGAGGCGCCCGACGCGGACGGCCGGGTGCTGCTGCAGCTGACCGTGCGCGAGGACGACCTGGACCGCGCCAAGCAGGTGGCGGCGGAGGTGGAGGCGGCGCTGGGCGGCGGCGGGGCCATGGAGGAGCGTGGCGGCCTGTCGCGCATCGCCCTCGTGGGCAGCGGGATGAGCGGACGCCCCGGTGTGTACGCCCAGGCCTACCGCACGCTGATGGACGCGGGCGTGGAGGTGGAGGCCGTGTCGACGTCCTCCATCTCCATCACCCTGCTCGTCCACGCGGACGGCGAGGACGCCGCCCTGCGGGCCCTGCACGCGGGCTTTTCGCTGGACCGCCCGGCGGAAGTGCCCGCCGTGGCCGCCGCGGGCTGAGGGGGAAGACGCCGATGCACGTCGCACTGCTGGGCGCCACGGGCGCCGTGGGCCGCACCATGCTGCAGGTGCTGTCCGAGCGAAAGCTCAAGATCGACCGGCTTACGCTCCTGGCTTCGCCGCGCTCCGCGGGCCGCTCCATCGACTGGGGCGGCCGCAGCTGGGAATGCCGCGTGGCGGCCCCGGGCGTGTTCCGGGACGTGGACTTCGCCCTGTTCTCCGCCGGCGCGGACCGGTCGAAGGAGTGGGGACCCGTCGCGGCGGAGGAGGGCGCCATCGTCGTGGACAACTCGTCCGCGTGGCGGATGGACCCGCAGGTGCCGCTCGTGGTCCCCGAGGTGAACGCGGCCGCGGCGCAGGACCGGCCCAGGGGGATCATCGCCAACCCCAACTGCTCCACCATCCAGATGGTGGTGGCCCTGGAGGCCATCCGGCAGGCGGCGGGGCTGGCGCGCGTGGTGGCGTCCAGCTACCAGTCCGTGAGCGGCGCGGGCGAGACGGGGCGCGACGCGCTGCGGGCGGAAGTGGGCGGCGGCGCGGCGGAGGGCTCGCCCTTCGCGCGGCCCATCGCGGGGAACGTGATCCCGCAGATCGGCGACTTCGACGAGGAGGGCTGGACGGGCGAGGAGCGCAAGATGATCAACGAGACGCGCAAGATCCTCTCGCTCCCCGACCTGCCCGTGGCGGCGACCTGCGTCCGCGTGCCCGTGGACGTCGGCCACTCGGTCCAGGTGATGGCGGAGACGGAGCGTGAGCTGTCCGTGGACGAGGCGCGCGCGGCCCTGGCGGCGTTCCCCGGCGTGATCGTGGCGGACGGCGCGGCGGGGTACCCCACGCCGCGCGAGACGGCCGGGCGGGACGAGGTGTTCGTGGGGCGCATCCGCAAGGACCCGTACCTGCCCCGCACGCTGCACCTGTGGGTGGTGGCGGACAACCTGCGCAAGGGCGCGGCGACCAACGCCGTGCAGATCGTGGAGGAGCTGGCGGGTGCCTAGACGCCGTCGCGGAGGAGGAGCCCGCATGCGGGCCGTGATCGAGACCAGCGCCGGCGGGGTGATCTACCGCTGGCGCGAGGGCCGCGCGCACGTGCTGCTCATCCGCGACGCGTACCACCACTGGGGCTTTCCCAAGGGCCACGTGGAGGCCACGGAGACGGCCGCCGACGCCGCCCTGCGCGAGGTGCAGGAGGAGACGGGACTTTGCACGCTGCGCCTGGACCAGCGGCTGCGGACCATCGACTGGTTCTTTCGGTTTCGCGGCAAGCTCATCCACAAGTACTGCCACTTCTACCTGATCGAATCCCCCGAGGGCGACACCTGCCCGCAGCGGGAGGAGGGGATCACGGAGTGCATCTGGCTCCCCCTGGACGAGGCCATCGCGTCCATCTCGTACGACAACGCCCGCGAGGTGCTCATGCTGGCCGCCGAGGCGCTGCTGGGGACGCTGGAGGGCCCCCGCGAGCGCACGGAGCCCGGCGACGGCCACACCTGCGGCGACTGCGGATGCGCGGAAGCGGCGATGCGGGAGATGGAGATGCGGGAGCGCGAGATGCGCGGCGACGGACGGGGCGAGCGGGAGCGCGAGAACCGGGACGGACGCGGCGAGTGGCGGGAGGCGATGGCGGCGCACCCGCGCGATCGCGGGCAGGGGAACTGAGGCTCGTCCAGGCATCATCGAGCGCCAACCCCGGACGCACAACCCCAGCCTGAGCGGCTAAAAGCCGCCGCTGGGACAGCGGAAAGCCCCGTCTCGCGCCGACGCGCTCTGCGAACGAGGCTTCAACCGCCAACACGGGCTATCACCCGGCGATGTGGCGGGCGTCCGCGGAAGGAGGGCGACGGTGCAGTCCGCGAAGGCGGACTTCGTGCCTTTCCAGCGGCGAATTCATTCGCTCCGGCGCGGGGGAACGGCCATTCCCGGATCAGATCCGCACCGCGCATAAACCGCGGATCCTCATCTGCCCCGGTAACAAGCTGAAATGCAGCGAGGCCGTGTGTCGTCCGCCGTCCGCGGATCAGGCGCGGCGGGAGCGCAGGTGGTTCACGGCCATCATCCCCAGGGGGAGCGCCCAGCTGGCCGTGCTCATGGCGCGCGCGCCGCGGGCGGCCGTGGGACTGCGGCGCGCCATGCGGTTCATGGCCCAGCTGGCGGCGCCCATCACCGCCACCTGCTTCATGCTCGGGCGGCGGCCGCCGTTGAGCATCATCATCCGCATCAGGTTGTTCATGGCCACGTCCTCCAGCTTCGGGTAAGTGGTTGATTGCCCGTGGGTTATGCACGATCGATGCCGTGCTGCGTCCACACGGCACCCTGGACCGGCGGCGCCGCGCGCACTACTCTGGGGCCGTCCCGCCGTCGGCTTTCCTCCCCTTCCCGATCCGATGATCCCGAAACCCACGGAACCGTCCCCGTTCAACTGGCGGGCCTGGCACGCCGTCGTGGTGCTGGTGGTGCTGGGCTTCTTCATGATGAGCATCCGCAGCATCCTGAACCCGTTCATCCTCTTCTTCCTGCTGCTGTTCCTCATCCAGCCGTACTCGGGCACGCGGCATCACCTCCTCGTCGTGAGCGCCACGGGGCTGCTGACGTTCATCTGGCTGCTGGACACGACGGGGTTCCTGCTGGCGCCGTTCGTCCTGGCGCTGGTGCTGGCGTACGTGCTGCACCCGCTGGTGGAGCGGATGGAGCGGCGCCGCATCCCGCGCACCTGGGGCACCACCCTCCTCGCGCTTCCCGCCGTCGCCCTCCTCCTGCTGGTGGTCTTCGTGGGCATCCCCGCCCTGAGCGCGCAGATCGCGGAGTTCATCCGCGGGGCGCCGGTGCTGCTGCAGACGGCCACGCAGCGGCTGGAGCAGTGGCAGGCGCAGCTGCAGACGCGCGACGTGGCGTGGCTGGACGAGGACGCCGTGCTGGAGCGGATGCGCTCCATCCAGCCCGAGGCCGTGATGGCGTGGCTGCAGCAGCGGCAGGCGGCCATCGCCGGGGCGGCGTGGGCGGGCATCCTGGGCGTGGGCAAGGGCGTGGGCGCCATCCTGAGCCTGCTGAGCTACGTGTTCCTCACGCCCATCCTGATCTTTTACCTGCTGCGCGACTGGCGGAGCATCGAGCGGCGCCTGGGCGAGCTGGTACCGGCGCCCTACCGTGACCGCGTGCTGGGTTTTGCGTCAGAGTACGACCGCCTGCTCGCGCGCTACCTGCGCGGCCAGCTGCTGGCGGCCGGCATCGTGGGCGTGCTCACGTGGCTGGGCTTTTTGATCGCGGGCTTTCCGTACGCGCTGGTGCTGGGGGTGGTGGCGGGGGTGTTCAACATCATCCCCTACATGGGGCTGGTGGCCAGCCTGATCCCGGCGCTCGTCATCGCCATCTTCTCCGCCCATCCGCTCGTGGCGCTCATCAAGATCGCCGTGGTGTTCGCGGTGGTGCAGGTGCTGGATTCGTCCGTCATCGGCCCGCGCGTGGTGGGCGAGGCGGTGGGGCTGCACCCCGTATGGGTGCTGCTGGCGCTGGCCGTGTCGGGCTACTTCTTCGGCTTCGTGGGGCTGCTGATCGCCGTCCCGCTCGCCGTGCTGGTGAAGCTGGTGCTGACGGTCGTGCTGACGCGCTACCGTGCGTCGAGCCTGTTCCGCGGCGAGCGGCCGCTGATCGCGCTGGACTGAACGGAAGTGCGTGAGTGCGGCAGTGCGTGAGTGGTTCAAGCGGTTGTTGTTGAGCCCGAGCGGAGCGCCCCCTCCGCTCGCCCAGGCTCGCACCTCCCCCCCAAACCCCTGGGGGAGATTGAACTTCGGTCCGGTCCCATCGCAGTAGAAATTCATCGCAGGATCCTTCCCGACTGACGGATGGCGCCGGCCGACCGGCGGGCGCCCTGGAAACCCGTTCTCAAGAGGATCAGACATGACCCGCAGGATCATGCCGGATCACGGGAAGTACCGCTGGACGGCGCACCTCTGCGCCCTCGTGCTGGTGATGGCCTTCGCCTCGTCTGCCCAGGCGCAGCGTGGGCCGCGGCTGCTGGGCACGCCCGTGGCGCAGCCGGCGGACAGCGACGCCGTGGCAACGGATGCGCTGGCGGCGGACACCGGCCTGGTTGCCGCGCCGCTCACGCCCGTCGCGGACAGCCGCGGCGCGTTCCCCGTGGAGCGGCGGATGGAGATGCGCTCCACGGCATACTGCCTGCGCGGCAACATGCGCACGGGCGTGCGCGTGCGCGACGGCATGGCCGCCGGCGATCCCAGCGTACTGCCGCTGGGCTCCGTCGTGCGCGTGTCGCACCCGGACGGACGGGTGATCGGCATCTTCGTCATCATGGACACGGGCGGCGCCGTGCGCGGCAACAAGATCGACCTGTGGTTCTCCGACTGCGGCGAGGCGTCGGACTGGGGTACGCGGCGCGTCATCGCGGAGGTGCTGGACATCGGGCGGGCGTAGGCCCTCACCCGCTCGCTGTCGCTCGCACCCTCTCCCGCAAACTGCGCGGGAGAGGGTGTATACTTCCACGGGCATCCTGCACCGGGGCCGACCACTCGCGACGCCTCAGTTCTCCCCCTCCCCCGCGAAGCGGGGGCAGGGGGCCGGGGGGAGGGGGCCCTCGGCGGGCCGGCAGACACTTCGCCTTCCCGCGTGAGGCCCGTCCCTCCTCCCCCGCCTTGCGAAACGGGGCGTCCCGCGCCCAATCTTCACGCGTGAGCCGCGACCTCCTCTCCCTCGTCTTGCTGCTGCTGGCCGTGTTCGGCGTGCTGGGGCTCCTTACCCGGCTGGGCCGC
This sequence comes from Longimicrobium sp., assembly GCF_036280135.1. Taxonomy (GTDB): domain Bacteria; phylum Gemmatimonadota; class Gemmatimonadetes; order Longimicrobiales; family Longimicrobiaceae; genus Longimicrobium. The sequence goes on along the minus strand of NZ_DASURI010000755.1, from coordinate 1,579 downwards.
GCGGCGCTGCGCCTGGGCCTGAACGCCGCCGAAGCCACCGCCACGTCCGGCGCCGCCGAGGTCAGCCAGCGCCGCGGCGACATCACCGGCTTCATGGAACGCCGCGAATCCGGCGTCGCCCTGCGCCGCGCCCGCCGCCGCAACCTGCTCGCCCTCGCCGCGTACGGCCTGGTTCTTGTCATCCCCCTTTTCACGCCCGTGACGCGGGAGTTGTACGCCGCCGCCGCGCTCCTGTGGCTGCTGCCCCGGCGCTCCATCCGCCCGCCCGTCGAGCTGCCCCACCCGTAGCATCTCCCGCCCCAACTCTCCACGGCCCGGACGCGCCCGGAGCCGTGAACTTTGCACTCATGTGTTTACGCCGTCCCTTTTGCGGCACCCGCGGAGCACGTGCGTGGTATTCGGCTTTTCTTCGGATTGCATTTACCGGGAAAGCCGATGTCTGCCCTTCCCCGTTGGATCGAGCCACAGCTCCTTTCCCTCGCCGCGCGCGTGCCGGACGGCGCGGGGTGGATCCACGAGCTCAAGTACGATGGATACCGGCTGCACCTGTGGCTGGAGGACGGCCGCGTGCGCCTGCTCACCCGCGGCGGCCACGACTGGGCGGAGCGGATGCCGGCGCTGGTGCGCTGCGCCGAGACGCTGGACGCGGGCACGGCGTACCTGGACGGCGAGCTGGTGGTTCTGGACGAGAACGGACTGCCGGACTTCGACGCGCTGCACGGGTGGATCCGGACGAAACGCAAGCGCGTGCCGGGCTACCTGGCGTTCCAGGCGTTCGACCTGCTGCACCTGGACGGCGAGGACCTGCGCGCCCATCCGCTGATCGACCGAAAAGCGGCGCTCGCGGCCATGCTGGCGCGCTCCGGCCCGGCGGCGCGCACCGTCCGCTACGTGGACCACCTGGAAGGCAACGGGCCCGTCTTTTTCGAACGCGTGCGCGCGGCGGGGCTGGAGGGCGTGGTGTCCAAGCGCGCCACGAGCCGCTACCGGCCGGGCATCCGCGCGGCGGAGTGGGTCAAGACCAAGTGCTTCGAGCGATACGACCTCGTGGCCGTCGGGTTCACGGGCGCGCTGGGCTCCGTGCTGGTGGCCGCGGAGGAGCCGTCCGGCCGGCTGCGATACGTGGGGCGGGTGAAAGGCTGGGTCGCGCGAAAGGCGCGGGCGGGGCTGGTGGCCGCGCTGAGCGAGCGCGAGACGGATGCATGGCCGCTGGCCGGCCGCGCGCCGCTGATCAAGGACGCGCGCTGGGTGCGCCCGGAGCTGACGGTGACCGTCACGGCGCTCCCCCGCGAGGATGGCGAGCCCCTGCGCCACGCCACCCTGCGCGACTGGCGCCCCCGCAACGTGCTCAAGCTCGTGCGGTGACTCGTCGTGCGCACGTCGTGCACGTCGCCGACGCGCCGGCCGTCCGCGGAGCATCCGCCCGCGTCCACCGTAGGCGTCATCCTTGTGTGTTGACGATGTGCTAAGTTCACCACCGTACGGGCCAACTCGTTCATCCTTTGGTTGAGAAAACCGTTCCTCAGCATGGGTGGCCCGTACGGCAGGTGGTCGCAAGAGCTCGAACAGTTGGGCGGAC
>NZ_DASURI010000754.1:0-2551 GCF_036280135.1 Longimicrobium sp. | reverse complement strand
GCGAAGGATGGGTTCTCCTCTCTCCGCGAGGAACGAGCGGGGAGAGGTCGGGAGAGGGGCGCGTCGCTGCCGGCGCAAACCGTCCGCATGTCCAGACGCAGTTCTCCCCCTCCCCCGCGAAGCGGGGGCAGGGGGCCGGGGGGAGGGGGCCCTCCGCGGGCAGGCAGACTGCCCGCCATGGTGCACGAACCCAGCTCCCCCCCCCCACGCCTTGCGCGAAACGCCGCCGCAACGCTTTGTTAGACGCTACGTTCACGGCTCGATCCCGCGTTCGCGCAACCGCACCCGCATCCCGGCAGTTCCATGCGCTTGCTGCTCGCCCTCGCCATCACCGTCCCGCTCTCCGTGGCCGCTTCGCATCCGTCCCCGCGCCCGTCTACGCCGCCGGGGCTGGACGCGAACGGCGCGCTGCAGGTGATCGTCTCCACCACGCCGGACTGGAACACGGTGGACGCCACCCTGCAGCGCTACGAGCGCGACGCCGTCGGCGCGGCGTGGCGGCCCGTGGGCGAGCCCATCCCGGCCTCCGTCGGCCGATCGGGGCTGGGCTGGGGGACGGGGCTGCACGACGATCCGCGGCTGGACGGGCCCGTCAAGCGCGAGGGCGACGGGCGCGCGCCGGCCGGCATCTACCGCCTGAGCTCGGCGTTCGGCTACGCGGCGGCCGCCGAGGTGCCGTGGATCCGCCTGCCGTACGTGCAGTCCGACGCCAGCATCGAGTGCGTGGACGACCTCCGTTCGCGTTTCTACAACCGCCGCGTGGACCGCGACACCATCGCGCAGCCGGACTGGAACAGCCACGAGGAGATGCGCCGCACGGACGAGCTGTACCGCTGGGGCGTGTGGGTGGACCACAACTCCGATCCGCCCGCGCCCGGCGGCGGATCCTGCATCTTTCTGCACGTCTGGGGCGGCCCCGGCGTGGCCACCAGCGGCTGCACGTCCATGGCGGAGGATAAACTGCGGATGGTGCTCGCCTGGCTGGATCCGCGCGCCCGCCCCGCGCTCGTGCAGCTGCCCCGCGACGCGTACGGCGCCCTTCGCACCGCGTGGGAGCTGCCGTGACCCGCGAGCCGCTTTACCGTCTGTTTCCGCGTTCCGCCGTGACGCATCCGTCCGACGGGCCGCGGTGCCGTCACGCCCTCGAAGGCCTTGCCGCGTGACGTCCCAGCGTTTTTTCCACGTGGCGTGTCTGGTAGTAAGATGAGCGACGACGTGGCCCTGCTGGTGGCGCGCGCTCGCTCCGGAGACGCGGACGCCGCCGACCGACTGGTACGCCTGCACATGGGCGCGGCCTACGCCGTGGCCCTGGCCGTTACCCGCAGCCCGCACGACGCCGAAGACGTGGCGCAGGACGCGCTGGTGCTGGCCCTGGAGCGCCTGGGCGAGTGCCGCGACCCCGCGCGCTTTGGCGGATGGCTCGTGCGCATTGTCCGCAACCGCGCCCTGAACCATCGCCGCTACCTGGGCATTCGCGCGGCCGAGCCCCTGGACGACGCCAACGACGCCCCCGCCCTGGGCAACCCGGCGGACGAGGCGGAGCGGTCCGAGCTGCGCGACCGGCTGAACGACGCCGTGGGCAACCTGCCGCAGACCCAGCGCGAAGTGCTGCTGCTGCACGACCTGGAAGGCTGGAAGCACCGAGAGATCGGTGAGGCGCTGGGGATGCCCGAAGGCACCGTGCGCTATCACCTGTTCAACGCACGCCGCGCCGTACGCGGCCGCCTGCGCGCCCTGGTGGGCGAGGAGGACTAGCAGGATGAACAACGACAACGAACGCATCGACCTGTCGCCGCTGGGGCTGGACGACCTGCGCCGCGCGCGCATGGCCCGCGCCGTCATGGCGCGCGCCCAGCTCAACGCCGTCCGCACGCCCCTGGCCGTGCTGGCCGGCTGGGCCCGCCCCACGCTGGCCGCCGCGGCCGCCATCGCCGCCCTGTCGCTGGGCGCGCTCACGTGGCCCCGCGGGCCCGCGCACGCCTCGTCGCCGCTGACGGTGGCCGACGCGCTGCGCATCCCGGAGCCGGCGGCGGACCTCATCGCCGAGCAGCGCCCCGTGAGCGACGACGACCTGCTCACCTCGTGGGAACCCCGTCCGTGAAGGAACCCGTGACCCACCCCGCCCCCACCGGCCGCGGAGGCCGCACGTGAACACGCAACGCCGCACGCGCCTGACCGGCATGGCGCTGTTGATCATCACCTTTGCTGCCGGAATGCTGGCCGGAACCGCGTTCAGCCGCGTGCTGACGGCCGGCGAGACCGAGGCGCGCGTCGCCAAGTGCGACGACGAGCGCGGGCCGCACAACATCATCGACGAGCTGGGCCTTACGGCCGACCAGCGCGTGCGCGTGGACAGCATCATGGCGCGGCGCCGGCAGCGCACGGACAGCTTGTGGCAGGAGGACGGCGTCCGCATCCGCGCGGCCGTGGACAGCGCCCGCGCCGAGATCCGCACGGTGCTCACGCCCCGGCAGGCCAGCGAGTACGACCGCCTGCGCGCGCAGCACGATGCTGATCGCAAGCGCAAGCGCGCCGAGCTGGACAGCGCCGA
>NZ_DASURI010000753.1:0-7434 GCF_036280135.1 Longimicrobium sp. | reverse complement strand
GAGGGTGCGAGCGACAGCGAGCGGGTGAGGGCCCTTCGCGGGGACGGCTACCGCCCCTTCCTCCGCCCTCCGCCCTTGCCGCCCTTCTTGTGCCGCGCGCCGCCGCCCCCGCGGCCGCCGCGACCGTGGCGGTTCTCGCCGCCGCCGTTGCGGTCGCGCCCGCCGGGGCCCTTGCGCTGGCCCGCGCGCCGGCTGCGCTCGCCGCGGGGACGGCCGCCCTCCTCCTGCTCGCGCGCGCGGTTGCGCGTGGCGGCGCTCGTCTCGCGGACGGCGATGCGCGCCTCGTCCAGCGTGGCCGCGCGCACCGCCTCGTGCTTGCCGCGCGTGACCGTCCAGTGCAGCGGACGATCCAGCTCCGGCAGTTCGCTCTCGTCCACCTCGTTGAGCGTCTTGGCGGGGATGCGCGCCCGGACGACGGCCTGGTCGCCCTCCAGCACGTAGTCCAGGGGGTACGAGCGGTCCGCGATCCAGATGTGGTCCGGCAGCGCCATCCACCGCGCCCGCTCCTCCGCCGGCACCAGCGCGTCCGGGTCCACGCCCAGCGGCGTCTCCAGGAACTCCGCGTAGCTCTTTACATCCGCCAGCTTGGCCAGCAGGTGGTCCGTGAGCACCTTATCGTTCACGGCCGCCGTGGTCCCGGCCGAGCGGCGGAACACCTCGCGCAGCTCCCGCAGCGTCTCGCGGATGCGGTTCATGTCCGGGTGATACGCCTGCCCGGACGCCACCGCCTCGGCCAGCACGCGCCGGCACGCGTCCTCCATCCCCTCGGGGAACTTGTTGATCCCCTCGTCCTCGCTCTCCAGGATGAAGCCGTGAAAGTCCTGCGTGCGCTGAAGGCGCAGGGGCGCGCGGCGATGCGACCCGTCGTACACCACCTCGCCCTGCCCCGACGCGGCGAACTCCCACACCATGTCGTCCGGGATGTTGGTGCCGCTGATGGAGCCGCGCGCGCGCCCCATCTTGTCCGCGAAGTAGACGATCTCGCCCGCCACCGCGCCGTAGCTGCTGGCCACGCTCGTCTTGCTGACGGATACGTGCTCGCCCCAGCTGGTCTCCTCGTCGATGACGAGCCCAAACGGCATCATCCGGGCGACGAGGGCGCGCCAGTCGCGGTCCAGCTTGCCGTTCAGGCGCGGCAGGTTGCGCGGCAGCTCCAGGTCCAGCCCGCGGAAGATGCTGGCGATGGCGAGCGCCGCGTCCTCGATGGACCGCATCATCACGCCCCGCTCCTCGCACCACTTTTCCAGCGCCTCGGGCTCGAAGACGTGGCGCGGCAGGCCGTACACACTGCCCAGGCTGCCCGTCTCTTCCAGCGCGTCCTGGTAGATGTTGTACGCCGTGAGGTGGTCGCTTCCCTTGACCACGTACTGGCCGATGTCGTTGTCCTGCTGGCGCAGCATGCGGTGCAGCGACTCGATGCTCGCGCACACGGCCACGATGGGCACCAGGTGCTCATCCGCCTGCACCAGCAGCTCGCCGTACGCGCGGTCCACGGGCAGCACCTCCACGGCGCGGCCGTACCGCGTGAGCCGCCCGTTGGCGATGATGCCGCGCTCCGTCAGCGTCTCCATGGCGCGCCGGTAGGCGATGCGGTCCAGCGGCACGGGCAGGTCCAGCTCGTCCGCACGGACACCCATGTCGGCGCAGGTCATGGCCACGCGCTCCGGATCGCCGGCCAGCTGAAAGTGCGGCTCCGTGGGCTTGAGCTTGCTGAACTCGATCTCGCGCTCGGAGAGGATCCACACCTGCCCGTCCTTTACGCGGCCGTGCACGCGCCCCGCCATCTGCAGGATCTCGTTGGCGCCCAGGGGCATGCGCGTCAGCACGCTCTTGCCCTTCTTGACCAGCGTGGTGAACTGCGCGTCCTCGATGACGACCGTGTCCAGCCCGCGGATGTTCAGCGCGCTCTGCCCCGCCGCCGTCATGGCCAGGACGAACGGGTGCGGCGCGCCCTCGTCCTCCAGGAACGGGCGCAGCTTGGCCACCGGCTCGCCGCCGTGGTAGAACTCCGTCATCACGCCCTTGTAGCGGTCGCTGACGGCCTTGGCGATCTGCTCCGTCCCCGCGCGCGTGGGGACGAATACGGCCACGCCGCGCTCTTCCTTCTGCACGTGCCGCATGAAGCGGTCGCCCAGGAAGCCGACGGGATCGGTGGTGTTGGAGACGCGCACGTCCGCCGCCTTGTCGGGGTCGAACGCGTACGACTCGATGACGGCCGCGGAGTCCAGGTACTGCGAGTAGAACGTGGGATCGACGGTGGCGCTGAGCCAGATGAAGCGGCAGCCGGCGCGCTTGGCCAGGGCCAGGCACAGCTCCAGCTCCGCGCTGGTCTGGTGGATCTCGTCGACGATGACGACGTCCGTCTGGTCGATCATGTCGTCCTGCAGCCACCGCCGCGCGATCCCCGTGGTGACGATGACGACGTTCCACGTGGGCGTCTCGGGCGTCGCCTCGCGCTCGCGGTTCACCACGCCGACTCGCAGCTCCTCGCCCACGATGGCCTGGGCGATGGGGCGGATCGCGAGCGTCTTGCCGGTGCCGGTGCCGGCCATGATGCCGAAGCCCTTGCCGCTGCGGGCCAGTTCGCGGATCTCGTCGCCGTGCTCGCGTTCGATGACGGTGGAGACGCCGGTGAGCTGCACGCCCAGCTCGATGGTTTCGCACGCCGCGCGCGTGGGCGCGATGACGACCACGCGCCCCTCGGGCGGGCGGCCGGGATAGCGTTCGCTGGGAGGTGTGCTGGATACCTCGACCATGCGGCTCCGTTTCTGTGCTGGTGTGGCGTGTGGACCCCGTGCTTGGGCGCAACAACTCGCCCGCCGCGCAATCTACGCGGCGGGCGGAAGGGCAGGAAGCAGGCCAGAGGGGGCGCCACCTGAATGAGAACCCTATTCCAAAGCAAAGCCGCCATCGCAGAACCAATCGTTCGCTGCCAAGGCGGTATATGCAGCAGTTTCCCAGGAATTGCGATGCTCGGCTGCGTAGCTTTCCGCCATCTCAACTAAGTGTGCTCTGATGCCAGGCATGCGGGCACTTCGATATAGGTTTCGGAGGTAACCGCGGATGCTTGCAATTAGTCGCGCTCCGTGAGACCCATACAATTTCCCGAGTTCAAGCAGGTCGAAGTGGTTACGTAACCGGCGGAGTAGAACAGGATCACCTCCGGGAGGCGACTGTATGTAGAATTCAAGGGAAGCGGGCGTGTCTTCGATAACTTCGCTCGCCAACCACGTTTCTCCTCCGATGTTATCGTAATAGGGATGCAGTATCTGCTCCTCGGCCTTCCCGGGAACGGTAGCAAGCTTCAGCTTATTGCAATCTCCGCAACAAGCGACAAGGTTGAACGGTACGACGGCCAATGCCGGGTAAAAAGCGCGCGGGAGATAGTGGTCGAGAGTCGAAACTGTCCGCTGAGCGCACAAAGGACAACGCCGATGCTTGGGAATATTGATCAGCTTCTCGTATATGCTACGCCCTGGGCCACGCTTATGTACAAACCGGTCTTTGTAGATGGATGACATCTCATCCTTGGTAACCTTGCCGTCCACGGTACCCTGTGGAGAGATCGAATAAAATTGACCACGGTCACCGGCTCGATCAAATTCTGCTGCAGCAAGGACAATGCTCTGTTCTATTGCTTGCAGTCTAGCTTTAAATAAGGCGTCGTCAATCCGACTGATACTGGTCCTAAAAGTATCGAGCGGATCGATGACCGGCTTAGGAAGAGTCATCATTCGTTGATGCGCTCCCCATTCTGCTCTTCCGCGACGAGTGCACGGACAATGGCACGCGCTTCAGTTCCGAGTTCCATATTAAATTTACCCAATACGGCCTCGTAACTACGCGACTTGTTTACGGATTCGGCGAGCATATTATGAAAACCAGCCTGCGTGACCTCCAATCCGAAAACCTCACTGGTTAGCACACCGACATTCTCGCCAAAGGTTTCTCGTTCAGGTCGCTCTGCGCTCATGTCAGCCTGAGCCCTGTAGAGCTTCCAGACACACCGGCGGGGCACCTCTTGAAGGACTACAGGTGAGTGCGTTGCGATTATGGCGACTCCATTTCGCTGGACGAGGAGATCGGACAACGCGCGAACAAAAGCGGACAGTAGAGGCGGGTGTAGATGAGCCTCGGGCTCATCCATTAGTACGAGTGTCCGTTCCTCGACAGTCTCGACAAGCTTGGTGATTGTGAGGAGGACGATTTTGTGCCCGGAACTTAAGCGGTGAAATACTGGAAAGCTACGCTCCGTCCATTGAGCGGCCTTACCCTCAACAGGTATTGATGCAATCTCTGCGTCAGCAAACATGGGATCACTTTCGAGCATCTTCAACGCACGCCTCCATCTCAGCAACCTAGCATCCTTATGAAAGTTATAAACGCTCTTGACAATTTCGAGGGTCAGTTCAGATGGCGTTCTAGGACCCTTTTCCGGTGCCGTCTTTTGCAGGCCAACATATGTGTATCGAAATCCAGTAGTCGGTGGTGACATCGCAGCCAAGGGTTCAGATGTGTCAAAAGCACTAAAACTCACGGCTACCAGACCTGCAAACTTTTCTCCTTGGCCGAACGGATCGTCAATGGTTATAAAAGCACCCGATTCAGGTTCAGGGTTAGGTATAACTAAAGCTTTCGTCATACTATTCATCAAATGGGTCTTTCCTACGCCATTGCGACCAATCAAGACGTGAATATTCGTTGGGGGGTGGGACTCAGGTTCAACATCAAATTGAATCCGGAGTGGCGGCTCAGCCTGCTCATGAGTACCCACCATCTGGTACACTATACTATACTTTGTAAGTCTCGCATCCCCGCGCGCAATACGGCGGAACTGCCGCCGTACCGTCATCTCTGAGACGGATCGCAACAATGACGTATCTGTTACATGCTCCTGTAATGCACGATTAAGAAACTCCTCGTCAGCAACAGCCAAGTCTCTCAAACCATTCAGTACGCGATCCCGCAACTCTGGTTCGAGTTCATTCAGAACTTCGTAATAACTGTCATCCTGCCCAACAGAGAAGAACCGCGTACTCAACGTATCGAAACGCATCGGCAGGTTAGGCCGTGGCTGCTCTTTTGTCATGCCGAACGCACCGATCTTTACGCTCCCTATATCGCGCCGCTGCCCAGATGCGTCGAATACAACCAGACTAAACAATGTTTGGTAGGTAAACCAGTCATTCCAATCATCCATGAGCAAACAGGCTCCCGCGGAACCGGAAAACGCCGGCTTCTCTCCCACGGGTAACACGCGAAAGAACATTGGTTTCCGATTGTTGTGATAGACAGGGCACCCGTTACCGTGATCTAGGAGATCACCTACTTATCTTTTCAAGCCGCGCCCTTCATTTAAGCAGTTCCAGAGCGCGCGTCTTGACCGAGCGCGCAACAGCCCTCTCCCTCCCGTCGGGGGCGTTGGCAAGAAGGTGAGGATTGATCCATTCGAGCCTGTCGAATGAGAGCCCATATGACGCGTGCAGTTCCCGCGCTAGATAAGCGAGGCTCACGTTCGTTGTCAGCCTGTCCGCCGCTTCTGTGAATCCATCAGCGCTAACAATGGGATTAACAGACGCACACACCGCTAGCTACATCGTCAGCAGCAGGGAGCAAAAGCAAGGCTGGCCGCTCCTCCGCCAAGAAGACACGGCCAGCCTCACACACGGAACGACCCGAAGGCTGCCCGCCTCGCCAAAGCTACCCCTGCTGCGCGGCCAGGGTCAAGAGGATTGGAGATCGCCATGCGCGCACCCCGCACATCCGCAGGCTCCGCTCCCACCCGCCGCGCGCGGAAGGAGGCTCGCCCATGATCGGCACATCGAGCCAGGCCAACGACGGCGCCTCGCCCATGCGGCTGCTGGAGATGCTGTCGGACCGCTTCGGCGTCTTCGAGGCGCTGGCCTACTCCACCATCAAGCTCAACCGCTGCACCAGCGCCGACGAGCTCTCGATGGACCCCCTCGTCGCCCAGGCCGTGCTGGAGTTCGGCGGCGACCTGCGCAGCGCCCTCGCGGCCTCCCTCGACTGGGCCGAGGACAAGGGCCTCGTCCATCACTGGACGCCCGCGGAGAACGAGGCCGCCGCCTGAACGCAGCAGGACGATGCAGGGATCCAATGAAACAGCCGCGGGCCAGGACCGGTCCGCGGCTGTCGTGTTCAACGCCCGTCACGCTGCGCCTGACCAAGCCCGCCATGATCGTTGCTCCCCACAGTTCGCGCCATTACCATGCGGTACCAGGTAGGTGGAATCGGCCACAGAACGAGCCGATGGAGAAGGCACCCGGCCTGGAGGAGATCATGCAGCGGAAGATGAAGCTCGACCTGGAGCGGCTGGACGTGGATTCGTTCCAGACGGACGCGGTCCCGGCAGAGACGGGTACGGTTCACGGACATGGCCCCACCGGCACCGGCGGAGGGCAGTGGAGCGTGAACCCGAACAACACCTGCGGGCAGGCCACCTGCGTCGCCGTCGTCACCTGCATCGGGGAGACCTGCGGCACCTGCGACACGGCCTATCGCTGTACGTACGACACTTCCGAGAACTGCACCTTCTGGTGTCCCACGGGCGGCGAAAACTGCATGCCGGTGACCGCCGTCTGCGACTGAGCTCGCGCGTGGCGCGCTACGGCCCCCGCCCGGGCCGTAGCGCCTCGTCCGTGCTTCCGCCCGGGTGAGGAGCGGCGACACACGTACTTGCTCGGCCCGCCGGCTTACCGTTGCGGCGGCGAGCTGGTGCGCAGGGCGTTGAGCACGCGCAGCGTCGGCTCGGACGGGAGGATGCGGGGGACGGGGAGCTCGCGCACGGGGCGGAACTCGATCATCATCCGCTGCCCGGCGCGCTCCACCTCCAGGCGCGCGGCGAACACCGTGTCGCGCTGGATCTCCGAATCGCGGATCACGTCGCCCACGCGCAGGCCGGCGCGCTCCGCCGCGGAGCCCGCGACCAGCGACGTCACCGTCACGCCCTCGCGGACGATGTTCTCCCCATCCACCACGAAGCCGCGCTGGTACAGCTCCACCGTCCCCGGCGCGCACGCCATTCCCACCTCGGCGCACACCTCCAGCACCGGCAGCTCGCCCGCGCCGTCCACGTACGCGGAAAAGAACGCGGCCCAGTCCATCTCCGTCGTCGCCTCCAGCGTGCCCCGCAGGTCCGCCGGGCGGTACGGCTCCGTGCGCGCGAACACGGCCCGCACGTAGTCGTCCAGCGTGCGCGCGCCGCCGGACGCGTGGCGGATGCGCAGGTCCATCAGCAGCGCGGTCAGCGCGCCCTTTACGTACGGCAGGCGGTTGTAGTCCTGCGAATCCCAGTAGCGTTCCGCCAGGATCGCCGTCGTGGCCGTGAGCGCCTGCGGGTTCGCCAGGTAGTCGCGGATGCGGTCGTTCGTGCGCGCCACGAGCCCCGCCTCGTCCAGCACACCGGCGCGCAGC
>NZ_DASURI010000752.1:0-5150 GCF_036280135.1 Longimicrobium sp. | reverse complement strand
CGCGCGGCCCTGGCCCGGACGGAGCTGCGGCTGTTCTTTCAGCCCATCGTCTCGCTCGTCACCGGCGAGGTGGTGGGCGCCGAGGCGCTGGCCCGGTGGGACCACCCCGTGCACGGCTGGGTGCCGCCGGACCGCTTCATCACCCTGGCGGAAGACACGGGGCTCATCGGCTCGCTGGGGGCCTGGGTGCTGGCGGAGGCCGCGCGGCAGGTGGCGCTGTGGCGGGCCACGCTCCCAGCGGCGGCGGCGCTGGAGGTGAGCGTGAACGTGTCGCCGTGGCAGCTGCGCGAGGACTTGGTGGAGACCGTGGCGGCCGCCCTGGGCGAGTACGGCCTGCCGCCCGCCGCGCTCAAGCTGGAGCTCACGGAAAGCTCGCTCGTGGAGGACCCGGCTACGGCCGCCGGCGTGCTGCGCGCCCTCAAGCGGCGCGAGGTGCAGGTGTACCTGGACGACTTCGGGACGGGGTACAGCAGCCTGAGCAGCCTGCACCGCCTGCCGCTGGACGCGCTCAAGATCGACCGCTCGTTCGTCGGCGGGATGGACGGCGGCACCACGGGCGCGCACAAGGGTGCCGAGATCGTGCGCACCATCGTGGCCCTGGCGCGCAGCCTGGGCGTACGCGTGGTGGCCGAGGGCGTGGAGACGCACGAGCAGCTGGCGGCCCTGCGCGCGCTGGGCTGCGACTTCGCGCAGGGCTACCTCATCAGCCCGCCGCTCCCCGCGGACGAGTTCGCCGCGACGTTCCTTCCGGGGGATCCGCCGTTCGCGTGGCACGCGGGGCATCGGTTCGGCTGAGGGGCAGGGAACAGGCAGGGAACAGGCAGGGAATAGGGAACAGGGAATAGGGAATAGGGAATAGCCGGCAACGGCAACTGCGGGGGACAGGGGACAGGTTACAGGGGGACGCCTGCAACTGCCCCGATCAGGAAGGGCTGGCGACCGCGTGTGGTTGCCGGCCCTTTCCCCTTGTCGGCGCGGAGGGATGATTGCGGATGCGCATCTGCCCCGCATCACTCGCACGCGCGGCGGTTTCGGTGTATCCTGTAGCAGCTCAAGGAGTGTGACGGACCCACTCCCGCACTCCCGCACCAACGCACTCACGCACTTCTTTTCCAGATATGAACCCGACCGAACGCGACGCCGTGCTCCGGCGCGTGGCCGCTGCCCTGACCTCCGTCCGTCACCCCGACACGGGCGACGACGTGGTCAGCACCGGCCGCGTGCGCGAGATGGAGGTGCTGGACGACGGCACCGTGCGCTTCAAGTTCGCCCTGCAGGCGGACGATCCCGGCACCCTCGTCCGCCAAGCCCGCGCCGCCGCCGAAAAGGTGGAGGGCGTGCACAAGGTCAAGATCGACATCTCCCTTCCCGCCGCCGGCGCGCCGCAGCCCCGGGGCAAGTCGCACCCGCGCGCGGGCAACGTCCCCGCGCCCACGCCCAACCCCAACCTGATCCCCGGCGTGCGGCACATCATCGCCGTCAGCTCGGGCAAGGGCGGCGTGGGCAAGAGCACCGTGGCCGTGAACGTGGCCACGTCGCTTGCGCGGGCCGGCCGCCGCGTGGGCCTGCTGGACGCCGACATCTACGGCCCCAACGTGCCCACCATGTTCGGCGAGAAGCGCAAGCCGCGCGTGATCGGCGACAAGGGCGCGGAGAAGATGGAGCCGCTGGATGCCTACGGCGTGCGGCTGATGAGCCTGGGCTTCCTGCTGGACGAGGGGCAGGCGGCCATCATGCGCGGCCCCATGATCGCCGGCATCCTCAAGCAGTTCCTGGGCGAGGTGGAGTGGGGCGAGCTGGACGTGCTGGTCGTCGACATGCCGCCGGGCACGGGCGACGCGCAGCTGTCGCTGGTGCAGACCATCCGCCTGGACGGCGTGGTGATGGTCACGACGCCGCAGGACGTGTCCACGGGCGACGTGCTGCGCGGCATCCGCATGTTCGAGCGCACCAATACCCGCGTGCTGGGCGTGGTGGAGAACATGAGCGGCTTCATCTGCCCGTGCTGCGGCCAGCGCTACGAGATCTTTGGCCGCGCGGGCGGACGCCGCCTGGCGGAGCAGACGGGCATCGACTTCCTGGGCGAGGTGCCCCTGGAGATCCCCGTCCGCGAGGGCGGCGACGCGGGCATCCCCATCACCGTCAGCCAGCCCGAGTCCCCCGCCGCGCTGGCCCTGCGCGCCGTGGCCGACGAGGTGATGGCACGCATCGAGGTGCCCGCCGCCGTCTGATCCTCCGAGGGATCGGAAGGGCAGGGAGGGCCCCGGCTCCCCCCGCTCGTCGACTCGCGACCTCCCCCGCTTCGCGGGGGCGGTGATGCCGAATCCGCACAAACACTGCACGTCACGCTTGATTTCCTGAGGGAGCGCCCGCGCAAAAAGTGGCCTGTTCACAAGACGATGGGCGCGACCGAAGGATCTCCTTCGCGGGGCAGGGCCTTCGCCGCTGGACTGGGTCCCTGCCTGGGCGAGAAGATCCTTCGGGGCCGCATGCATCCAGCGCCGTCGAGTTCGGGAGGGCCCCTCAGGAAAACAACGCCTTTCCGGAGCCGGTATGAGGCAGGGAAGGCTCTCCTCCTGGACGCACAACGAAGGGCTGGCGACCACATACGGTCGCCAGCCCTTTCTCCATCCCGGCGGTTGCCGGCTGTCCCCTGTACCCCGCGGTTGCCGTTCAGCGGATGCGGACAACGGAGAACACCGTCTGCCGCTCGCCGGACAGATCCAGCAGGTACTGCGCGTCGCCCAGGGGGGCCGTGCCGTCGATGAACAGGGGCCAGGCGCCGCCCGTGCGCAGCTGGAACGCCGTCCCGAACGGGGCGCCGGGCCGCAGCACGGGCCAGAGGTCGGCCTGGTAGGCCGTGGGCAGGCCCAGGGGCGGCAGGTCGAACTGCAGGTACCGGGTGTGGGCGGGAAGGTCCGGCGCGATGCGCAGCGCCGCCGGGGCCGTGCCCAGGCAGCCGCGGCACGGCGGGCGCCGCAGGAACTCCAGGTGGCGCGCCACCTCGGCCCGCGCGATCACCTCCGTCAGCGACAGCCCGGGCAGGTGCCGCCGCACGGCCTGCTCCGCCGCCGTGCGCGAGTGCCCCGCCAGGGCAAGGTCGCGCAGGGCGCCCAGCGCGTCGCCGCCGCTTGCCTCCACCTGGTCGGCCAGGTACGCAAAGACGAACGACGACCGGTCGTACCCGGCAAAGACGCTGCTCGTGGATCCCAGGTTCATCGACGGCAGCGCCGCCGGGTTGGTGCCCATGGTGCTCGCGCGCCCCGTGCGCGAGGGCGTCTCGCTCCGCAGCACGCGGGCGGCGTGCGCCAGCTGGGTGCCCATGTCCGCGAAGCCCTCTACCAGCCAGGGCCCCACCGGCCCGTCCAGGTCCGTCCACTGCTGAAAGTGGCGCACGTGGGTGAACTCGTGCGCCAGCAGCTCCTCGGCCACGACGACCGGCGCCTGCGCCGGGCCGGGGACCCGGTCCGCGGCACTGGTCCAGTAGTTGATCGTCGTCAGGTCCGCGTACGCGTACCCCCACACCGCTCCCTGCAGCGGCATGTTCACCGCCAGGTCCCGCCCGCCGCCGTTCCGCCCCGCCACCGTGCCCGTGTAGGGGCCCCCGAACAGCCGGTCCAGCTGGCGCCTGGGGCCGGCGTAGGCGGCGTCCAGCCGGGCATGCTCCGCCGGGGGGATGGGGGCGGCCACGCGCCCGTCCGCGTCGATCAGCCGCCCGCGCAGCACGTCCAGGTGCTCGGCCAGCACGAGCGCCGTCCCCACGTACGTCACCACGGCCCGGTCGCTGGCGGGCGCGCCGTCCGTCGTGCGGACGCCGCGGTCCAGCCGGGCAAAGGCGCCGCTCACCAGCGTGTCGCCCACGGCGATGAGCTCCGTGCCGGTCTGGTTGAGCCGGGGCCCGCCCGTCCCCCCGCGCGCGCCTCTTCCGGGACGCACCTGGCGGACGGCGCGCTCGCGGCGGGGCGTGCCCTCGCGCAGCGCCCTGCCGCCCACCCGCCACTGGTGCCCGGCATCGCCCCGGCGCCCCGCCGCCGCCGGCCCGCTGTGCGACGCGAGCGCCAGGGACGCCGGCCGCACGTCGGGCGTGTAGACGCGCAGCACGGGGTACGCGGCGGGGATCGCCTCGCCCGCGCCGTAGAAGAGCGCCTGGCCCTCGAAGTCGAACAGCTCCAGGGCGCTGTTGGGCGCGCGGCCCGTGGCGTAGGGAAGCGTCTGCATCAGCACCATGTACTGGCGCCCCCGGTCGCGGTCCGCGCGAAAGTCCAGGCAGCCGGGCGCGCCCGGGTCGGATCCGCGGAACGTGCGCACCTCGCCGGGCGCCAGGTCCAGCGCCAGCGTCGTCCCGGGCGCGCACGCCAGCGCCGCCGGGGCGGCCACGTCCACCTTTACGGGGAGCGTGACCCCGTTTACCGAGAAGGTGAGAATGCCGGCGCCCGGCCTGCGGCCCGTCACCAGCACCGTCGTTCCTCCCCCTGGCAGCACCTCGCCCACCCGCGCCGTAAAGACGGTCGTGTCATCCACGGCCAGCCGGGGAATGCGCCTGCGGAACACGCCGCCCTGCAGCTGCGCCGTCATCAGGACGACGGTGGTGCCGCCCGGGATGGCGCGGATGGCATGGGTCGTCTGGGAAAGCGGCACGTCGCTCCACACGGCGCCCGCGTGCGGTGAAAGATCCACCACCATCAGGGGCACGGGCTGCTCGACGACGCTCGCCTCCAGCGTGTCGGCCAGGGACCCCGCCGACGCGATTACCCGCAGCGGCACGGGCGACGGCGTGGCGCGGATGGCCGGACGCGCCACGCGGGGCCCGCACTCCCGCACCAGCACGCTGTCGGGGCAGGTCCATTGCACCGCGTCATCGCGCAGGTCTCCGCGGATTCCGCGCACCTCCGCCGACAGCACCAGGCTGTCCGCCACGTCCACCGGGGTCACGGGCGAGGTGATGCGCACCGCCACGGCGCGGTCCCGGCCCACCCGGTATTCCAGCATCAGCAGCGCGTCCGCGGCCGTCACGGCGCCGTCGCGGCTCACGTCGCCCTGGGGCTGCACGGCAAAGGCGGGGGGCAGCGCCCGTCCCACCACGTGCGTGAGCACCGCGAGGGCATCCACCGCGTCCATCGCGCCGTCGCCATTCACGTCGCCGCGCATCT
>NZ_DASURI010000751.1:0-7717 GCF_036280135.1 Longimicrobium sp. | reverse complement strand
CGGGACCTGGTGCGGTACGTGGACCTGGAGGAGTGACGTACGCGGCGGCTTTGGTGGGGTGACTGTTCCCGCGCTGGCCGTGTTCGCACGCTCCGTTGACACGGCCTGAGTTCACGGTCATCCTTTGCCGACGGCCCCACTTTCCCTGGAGTACCGATGGACTCGAATCGCCTTGCCCCGCCGGTGAGCACCGGAGCAACCGACGGGGCCCGTACGGAACTGCGATCCCCGTCCGTGGACGCCAGGCCCTGTGGGTCCACGTATCGGGCGAAAGAGCGGACAAGCGTCCGTCGGACGCGGGGCTCGGACGCGGGGCTGGATACGACACCGCCGCCTGATCACGAAGGATTTTTGGAGGCGCGTGCGCTCGGATTTCGCGCCATGCGCCAAAAGCTCGCCAAGCGGCGCAAGGCTGGCTGATCACCATCATGCCGCACATTCATCGAGGGCCGGGAGATTGTCTCCGGGCCCTTTCTCTTTCCTTGGAGGAACTCATGCGTCATCCCGGTGAAGTGTGGTTCCTTCCTCCGGACGCGATGGACGGGTGGTGACATGAAGGGGAGACGGCACGTGCTCCTGACCCCCTGTGAGGATGCGGACGATGCGGGTGTCCTCGCCTACGCCAGTTCACAGGCGACGGAGGCGGCGTTCGGGGCCGCGTTCCTTCTCCTGCAGCCCTCCCTGACGCACTACGGCCGCACCGGGCGGACCGGCTTTGACCGCACTACGTACATCTACCCGTCCCGTCTGGTAGGCGCATCGACGGAGGAGATGCAGCGTCGGGTGGGGCGCATCGTTCGCGAGCTCGCGGACCTGCGCCACCAGTTGCGAAAAGCACTCGGGATCGGGAGCGATCCAAGAACGACTCCTCGGGGCTGGCGAGGCCAGATTGTCCGATTTTCGGAGGCCGTTCGCAGCCAGATCGATGTTGCATACGGCCTGATCGTGACCGAGCCGTCCTACTCCAGCAAGGAGCGTTATCAACTGGTGGTTCCGATCCTGGATCTGCAGGACTACGAGCAGAGCGAGCTCGACGTAGTGGTTGAAGGCAAGGCTTGGCTCCACGCTCTCTTCGGAGATCCCACGCCTGTTGCGTTGGCGATCGAAATGATTCAGACGGTCTATCATCCAACGGACGTGGAAGCCGCAGCGCTCGCGATCGTGGACGCGGAAACGGCGGCCCGAGTCGATCACCGAATCGCCGAGCTGTTCGACCTGTGACTGTCGTGAGATGGATAGCCGCCCGCTGCTGCGGGACCTAGTGCGGTACGTGGACCTGGAGGAGTGACGTACGCGGCGGCTTTGGTGGGGTGACTGTTCCCGCGCTGGCCGTGTTCGCACGCTCCGTTGACAGGTGTCCACGGCGTGATGATCGTTGGTCCGGACACCGACCGCAGCTACAGACGAGGAGGCGCGGATGCACCACGAGCATGCAAGGGGGATCGCGGGATCTCGCGAGCGCGTCTCGCTGCTGGGCGCGTTGATGGCCCGGTTGCGCGGGCGCGCGGATCGTCGCGTCTCGACAGCGGAAGCCGATTTGCGCCTGGACCGTTCACAGCCGACAGGCCAGGCGCGGGACCGCTGGGCAGAGATCGCGCGCGGCCTGCATCACCCGGACGAGCCCGTGGTCCTGGACGAGGAGGGCTCGCGGGAGTGATCGACGAGATCATCAACGGCTCGCCGATGACACCCGAGCGCCGGGCAACGTTCGAGCGAATGCGCTTCATGGCTGGCGTGCGGCGGAATGGTGTTCGCGGCATCGATCCTGTGTCGACGCCGGAACCGGTGCGCGGTCAGGAGCACGAGACCATGGAGCTTCCCTGGTACCTGGAGGGCGTCACCGTCCTCACACCCGAGGGTTCGGCCGAGGTGCTGGAGGAGATCCGGAACGGGTCGCCAGACACGCCCGAACGCCTCGCCATGTTCGAGCGCATGGACCGCCGGGCCGAGATCCGCAAGCGCCTCGCTGTCGAGGCGGACGCGGCGAAGCTGGGCTGATTTGCTCCGAGAAGCAGGCCGGGCGGGTCGACAGTGGCCCGCCCGCATCTTTTTCCCCAAGGAAACCGATGCGACCCTCTGATTCGGTAGCAAACGAGTTCGTCCCGCGTAAATTGGACGAGCCACCGCCTCCGGGGTTCGATTGCGGACGGGAGGCGCAGAACCGCTTCCTGTACGATTCTGCCTTGGCGTGACCAGGAGGAGCGGCTCTCCGTGACGTACCTGTACTACGCGAAGGGCGTCTTTGCGGCGTTTGCCACCGCGTGCATGACGTCGTTCGTGCTCGGGACGCGCGAGAAACCCCGCTCCATCCCCTACAAGGTCGTGAGTGCGCTGCTCCTGGCGCAGTTGGGCGTGGACCGCCGCTTTCAGGGCTGTGGGCTGGGAAGCGAGCTCGTGGCGGACTTCAACCAGTTCGCCCGGGAGCTCTCCGCGAGCGTCGGCTGTCGCTACGTCATTCTGGATGCCCAGCCGGATCTTGTCCCCTGGTACGAGAAGCAGGGCTTCGCAACCAACCAGGCGATGCAGCGGCAACGCATCGACGCGTGGACCGCCGAGAATCGGGATATGGCGACCCTGAGCGTCAGCATGCGACTTGACCTGCGTGCGCCCAGGAGGGCCCGGGCGGCCTAGACCGGCCGCGGTCGCGACGAGCCTCGCGCGTGGCACGGGCGTTGCTCTCCCCGCGTGCACCCGATCAACGCAGGATCACACGCCGCCGGGCTGCCTTGCACGGCACCCGGCGGCACTCGCACCCGGCGCCAAGGCCCATGTCCCTGCACCTGTTCAGCACCCCGGTCCAGTGCACGCGCTGCGGCACGGTGGTGGATGATCCGACCGTCGACAAGTGCCCCAAGTGCGGCAACCTGCTCAAGGAGCGCCGTACCCCCCGCCGCCTGGCCGGCGTGGAAACGCGATACAGCGGCCTGCGCACGCTGCTGGCGGCGCTTCGCTTCCTGGGCGTGCTGGTGCTGCTGCTGGGCGCGCTGGTGCTGTTTGGCACGCTGGGCGACGACGGGCAGTCGGGCACGCAGAGCGCCATCATCTTCGTGAGCAGCGTGGTGGTGGCGATGCTGATGTTCGCCATCGCGGGCGTGTTCGTGCTGATGATGGACATCGAGGAAAACACGCGGTCGTCGTTCCGCATGCAGCAGCGCATGCTGGAGACGATGGACACGGGCCGCGGCGGCGCCGCGCCGCCCAGCGAGGGAAGCATCCCCGTTCCGCCGTCCACGACCGCACGCTCGTAGGAGCCGTACCAACGATGAAGTCCATCCGACGCACCGCCGTCCCCGGCGCGCTGGCCCTGGCGCTGGTGGGCGGCGCGCTGCTCGCCGGCCGCGCGGGCACCCAGACGGGCACCGGCCCGCTGCAGGCCCAGGCGGCCGCCATGGTGCCCAATCCCGGCGAGTGGAGCATCCTGGCCTGGTCGCTGGACCGCAACGAGCCGCTGTTCGCCATCAACGCGGACAGCGCCATCATCCCGGCCAGCAACAACAAGGTCTACAGCGCCATCTGGTCGCTGGCCGTGCTGGGCCCGGACTACCGCTTTCCCACGGACGTGCTGGTCACGGGCCCCGTGGAGGGCGGCGTGCTGCGCGGTGACGTGGTCATCCGCGGCTCCGGGGACCCGGCGTTCGGCTACCCGGACTACGACAAGGACCCCATGACCACGCCGCGCAAGATGGCGGCGGCCCTGCAGCGCATGGGCGTGCGCTCCATCCAGGGCGGGGTCATCGCGGACCCGTACGTCCACGACCGGCAGAACTTTGGCCCTGACTGGCCCCGTGACACGGGCAACGGGGCGGCGCGCTACGCGCCCACGGTGAGCGGCCTGCCGTTCAACCGCAACATGCTGTGGGTGCGCATGACGCCGGGGCAGGGCGAGGGCTTCATGCGCGAGCCCGACGTGCCGGAGATCCCCATCATCAACGGCGCGCGGGGCGGCGCCAACGCGTACGCCGTCCGCAAGCCGGACGAGGACACGGTGCGCATCCGCGGCGGCTCGCGGGGGCGGTTTGGCGTGGGCGCGTTCGAGCCGGCGTGGCTGGCGGGCGCGGCGCTGCGGCAGGCCCTGCGCGAGGCGGGCATCCAGGTGGCCGGCCCCCTGCGCATCGCGCAGACGCCGCAGGGCGCGGCGGTGGTGCACCGGCACTTCTCCATCCCGCTGATGGACATGACGTTCCAGCTGGGCCGCCACAGCGACAACTTCTTTGCCGAGCACCTGTGGAAGGCGGCCGTGGCCAAGTCCACGGGCCACGGCACGTTCACGGGCGGCGGCGCGGCGTCGGCGGTGTTCTTTCACGACCGGGCCGGGGTGCCGTGGGGGCAGCTGTGGCAGGCGGACGGCAGCGGCCTTTCGGCGCAGAACCGCACGAGCGCCAACGGCCTGGTGCGCGCGCTGATCTTTGCCCACAAGCAGCCGTGGGGCGCGCGCTTTCACGAGTCGCTCTCCATCGCGGGCGACCGCGGGGGCACCATGAACCGGATGTTCGTGGGGCAGCCCGCGCAGGGCGTGCTGCACGCCAAGACGGGCTACATCAACGACGTGCGCACCCTCAGCGGGTACGTGAAGACGGCGAGCGGCGAGAACGTGGTCTTCTCGTTCCTCTACAACGGCCGCAACACGGGCGGGGCCCGCGGCGTGCAGCAGAACCTGGGCAACCTGCTGGCGACGTACCGCCGCTGATCCGTCCGATCCGGCCCGGAAAGCAGAGGACGCTTTCCGGGCCGCTTCATGCCTGGTATCTTTCTCCTTTCCGGACGTTATCCATCCACACACAGGGAGGACGGAGATGAAGGGAAGCATCCTTACGCGCGGCGTGCTCGCGGCGGCCACGGCGGTGTCGCTGGCGTTCGGCGCGGCGCAGGCGTTCGCGGCTCCCGTGGCGGCGGATACGCGCGAGGGCATCTGCCTGTGGCACGAGTGCAGGGCCATGTGTGGAACGGGATGCGGCGGCGAGTGCATCGGCAACGAGTGCTACTGCGACTGCTGATCCACCCGGAGATGCACAATGCAAAGAGGCCCGGCGTCCGCGCCGGGCCTCTTCACTTTCGCACTCACGCACTTTCGCACTTTCGCACTTCAGTTCAGATCCAGCCCTTGCGCTTGAAGTACGCGAACAGCGCCGCGCCCACGGCCACCATCAGTCCCAGGGCCCACAGGTAGCCATAGCCCCAGTGCAGCTCGGGGATCACGTCGAAGTTCATCCCGTAGATGCCGGCGATCCACGCCATGGCCATCAGGATGATGGACCACGCCGCCATCAGCCGCATGGTCTCGTTCAGGTTGTTGGACGCCAGCGAGAGCTGGCCCTCCATGGCCCCGTTCAGCAGGTCGCGCAGGGTGTCGATCTCCTCGGCCACGCGGATGGCGTGGTCGTGGATGTCCTGGAAGTACGGCAGCATCTCCGGCTGCAGGAACGGGATGTCGCGCCGCAGCAGCGACCCGATCAGCTCCCGCTCCGGCCCCACCATCCGCCGGAACAGCGCCAGCTCGCGCCGCATTCCCAGGATGGTCTGCATGTCCTCGCTCTGCCGCCGCTGCTCCATCACCCCCGTCTCCAGCTCCGCCACCCGCTCGCTGAAGTGGTCCAGGACGGGAAAGTATCCATCCACCACCAGGTCCAGCACCGCGTGGGCCAGCACGCCGGGCGCGCGGAACCGCTCGGGGTTGCCGCGCCACCGCGCCAGCACCTCCGTGAGCTCCTCGATGCGGTGGTCGTGCACCGTGACCACGTAGTTGGCCCCGATGAACGCGTGCAGCTCGTTGAGCGCCATGCGGCCGCGCTCCTGGTTGATGCGCGCGGCATACATCACCAGGAAGTAGTAGCCGGGATAGCGGTCGATCTTGGGGCGCTGGCGGCCGCGGACGGTGTCTTCGACGGCCAGGGGATGGAACTTGAGCTCCGTGCGAAGGAACTCGCCCTCGGGCACGCCGGGCGCGGCAATGTCGATCCACACCAGGGGCGGATCGTGCGGCTGGCGGCCGGCGCTGCCCCGGTGGATGGCGGCGAGCGCGGTGGCCAGGGGGATGGCGTGCACACCCGTTTCCGTCTCGCCGTAGGCGTGGATCCGGGTGCGGGGCTCCGCGATGGACTCGTCCTCGCAGAGCGGATCGATGATCTCGTCAGCGTGCCGCTCGACGACGCTCATACCCGGGAACGGTGTTGGTGATGGCGGCGGTGACCACTTCCACCGCGCCCAGCACCACGTGCGGCATCCACACCCGCTCGTCGAAGCCCAGGATCCACGGCGACGCGGCCAGCAGGATTCCGCCCACGGCGTCCAGCAGCAGGTGCGCGGGCATCTGCAGCTTGCGCACGGCGCCCAGCTCGTAGTCCGTGAACAGGCTGTAGAGCAGCACGCCGGCGCCCAGCACCACCGGCACCCAGCGCGCCGCCTCGTTGTCCGCGAACCCCAGCAGCCACGGGCTGGCGATCAGCAGGGCGCCCATCAGGTAGTCCAGCATGCCATGGATGCGGGTGGGAAGTCGCATCGCTGCCCTCTCCGAAGAATGCAGGGTTTGTCCCGGGTTCACAACCGCCGTCGCCGCGCGGGTTTGCAAGCGCCGCGCCGCCTGGGCTCCGTGGCCGGACGGCAACGTAGCGTCAAAACTCCGGAAAACACAGGGGCGGCTGATGTTGGGCGGGGATGACGGTGCGGTTGGAGGGACGATCGGGCGATGCGGAACCGTGGACGCCGATGGCGGTCCCGAGCCGGTGAGGCCGAGCCGGGAGAGGAGCGAATTGACGAGGAGCGATTGAAATCGCCGCTGGAACGGCACGAAGTCCGCCTTCGCGGACTGCCCCGGCGGAAGCCGGCGCATGTGCACCGTGGCGCGGACCTCGCCGGCGTGCACGGGCCGGGGTGTACACCCTCTCCCGCGCAGTGTGCGGGAGAGGGACGCGAGGAACGAGCGGGGTGAGGGCCCCGAGCCCGGGTGAGGGCTCAGTGCAGCCAGCGCTGGATCTCGCGGTCGTCCAGCGTGCCCACGTACCGGTGCGGCTTGCGCGGGGGCGTCGGCGCCAGCGGCGGCGTGGCGGGCGCCTCGTCCGGCTCCGCCCACCCGATGAGCGACACGGGCAGCAGGCCGATGGCCACGCCCACCGCCGCGAACGCGCCCACGGCGCCACGCGGATCACTCGGCAGCCAGAGCGCGTCAATGCGCAGCGCCAGCTCCGCGTAGACCACCAGCGCCAGCATCAGCCAGCCCGTGGCGTGGAAGGCGGCGGAGTACGCGCGGTCGCGCGCGGCGAGGCGCCGTGCATCCAGCGGCGCGGACCCGCCGCGCAGCCCGCTCGCCTCCGCCAGCGAGAACATGCAGACGAGCCCCGCCAGCAGCGTGACGAAGCCGCCAAACCCGGCCAGCTCGCCGTCGCCGCCCAGGGCGCTGACGGCCACGTGCGCACCGAATGCGCTCCACAGCGCCGCGACGGCAGCACGGCGGCGACGGCGGGTGTTGAGCGTGAGGTAGGCGAACGGACGGCGGTGCCTGGGGAAGCGCATGAGTTGGGTCTGGTCCCGCGTGTGGCGGCCCGGCGCTCCGGCCGGGCGACGACGTGTGGATGCGCCCTCGTACGCCGCCGGGCGGCGGCGCGTTTCAGGGGCGCGTCGCGGACGGCGTCAGCGGATGGGGGCGCGGGAGGCGGACGGGGTCTCTGCCGGGGCGCTGGCCTGCTGCGGACGGCGCTGCTCGCGCATGTGCCGCACAATGGCG
>NZ_DASURI010000750.1:0-6967 GCF_036280135.1 Longimicrobium sp. | reverse complement strand
TTTCCGCTCACCACTCGATACCAGACGCACTGCTTCCAGCTTGAACTCGCGCGTGAACTGCCTTCGCTTCTCGGCCATGGTCACCTCCTGCCCGTAACCTACGGGCTTATCTTGGTGTCCACCAAGCCGGGGCAATCCTAGCCGAAGGCGCTGGGCTCCTGCACGCTGCCGGAGTGTGTCTCGCCCGCCGAGGGCCCCCTCCCCCCGGCCCCCTGCCCCCGCTTCGCGGAGGAGGGGGAGAACCCATTTCCAGCATAGGTCGAGCGCCGCGCGCGAAACTGTCCCGACGACAACCCCCTCCCCCGAAGTTGGGGAGGGGTCGACCGCCGTTGCGAGGAACGAGCAAAAGGCGGTCGGGGGAGAGGGCCCCCCGTCGCGTAGCGACGGGCCTCTTACACCCGAACCGCCCGCGTGCACCTTGTCCGCCCGGCCCGTCCGCACCCCCCGGACGCGGAACAGCCCGCAACCACACGAATGCAGTTGCAGGCTATTCCCTATTCCCTGTTCCCTATTCCCTGCAGGGCTCAGACGTTCTCGCTGCCCGGATCGCCCATGGCGCGCGAGTCGGTGTTGCCCTGCGTGCTTCCGCCGGACATCCCCGTCCCGCCCGACATCCCGGAACCGCCCTGCGTCCCGGAGCCCGCCTGCATCCCCGTCCGCGACGAGTCACCGCCCATGCGCGACGGCTCACCGCCCTGGCGGCCGCCGCCCAGATTGGTGACGGCGTTGCGCACGGCGCCCATGAAGCCGCCGCCCGTTCCGCCGCCGCGGCCCTGGCTCATCCGCCCGCCGCCCATGCCGCCGCCGGCCGACCAGCCGCCCCGCCCGCGCGGGTTGCCGGGCTCGGAGATGTCGCCCACCGTCTCGGCGAAGCGCTGCTGGCCGGCGGGGCTGTCCACCTCCGTCGCCACGTCCGCCTGGGCGATGATGCCCACCAGGCGCCCTTCGCGGTCGGTGATGGGCACGCGGCGCACCTGCTCGCGCTCCATCACGCTCAGCACGTCGCGCAGGGAGTCGTTCTTGTTGCAGGTCTCCACCTGCGTGGTCATCACCTCCATCACCCGCGTGGCGTTGGCGTCCTTGCCCTCGGCCACGGCGCGGATGGCGATGTCGCGGTCCGTCAGCACGCCGCGCAGGCGCTTGCTGGTCTCGCTCTCCACGACGGGGATGATGCCCACGTCCAGGTCGCGCATCTTGCGCGCGGCGTCGGCCAGCGACGTCTCGGGCGTCACGCACTCGGGGTTGTCGGTCATCACGTCCGCGGCGCGCATGCGGCGCAGCTCGTCGCCCTGCGTGCTGCCCGTCATCCCCGATCCGCCCAGGGTGGATCCGCCGAAGTTGCTGCCGCCGTACGAGCGGTCCGTGTCCGACGCGCCGCCGCCGGTCCATCCGCCGCCGTAGCCGCCGTAGTTCTGCCCGCCGCCGCCGTAGCCCCCGCCCGTGTACCCGGCGCCGCCGTAGCCGCCCTGCGATCCGCCGTATCCGCCGGTGGACCCGCCGTAGCCGTAGCCCCCGCCACCGCGCACGTCGCGCCCGCCGCCGTAGCTGCCCTCGGAGCCCGTGCCGTAGCCCGAGAAGCCGCTGTCGGCGCCGTAGCCGCCGCCCTGGTTCTGGTTCGTGCCGCGGAAGCCCTGCCCGCCGCCGTAGCCGTAGCCGCCGTACGACCCGCCGCTGTTGTAGTCGTTGTCGTACGCGCCGCCGCCCGAGCCAAAGCCGCTGTGGCCGTTGTACGCCTGGCTGCCGCCGCCAAGGTTGGCGTCGCTGCCCATGCCGCCGTACTCGCTGCCGTAGCGGTTGCGGTTCATCCCCCCGCCGTACTGCCCGCCCCCGTAGCCGCCCTGGCCATAGCCGCCACCGCCGCTCCAGCGGTCCCGGCCCATGTCCTGTCCATAGCGTGCCATCTGCAACCCCTCCCGTTTGAGTGGACGACGCTCCGGCCCAAACCTGACCCCGCTTTGCCCGGGGCAAGGGCGGGCCTGCGGTTGCAAGATGGATACCCCCCACGCCGCGTTCCCGCGGCGTCAGCGGGGCTTTCGGCGCAGCAGGATCACGAGCCCCACGACGGCGATCGTCGCGAAGCTGAACCACTGGACGGCGTAGCTCAGGTGGTTGCCCTCCGACAGCTCCGGCAGGGGCTCCGCGAGGGGCGGCGACGGCGGATCGCTGGCCGAGGGCAGGCGCTGGAGGTACAGCGGGAGCACGGCGCCGGGGCTGCGCGCGCGCGCGGCGGCCAGGTCGATGCGGCGCCACGTGCTGTCCGCCCCCGCGCGGCCGGCGGCGGGCATGCCGCGGTCCGCGCTCTCCGTGAGGGGCCGCAGCACGCCCGTCACGCGCACAGGGCCGGAGGTCCGGAACGAGTCCGTGACGGCGGACGCGGCATCCGGGGCCGATATCCAGCCGCGGTTCACCATCACCACGCGTCCGTCCGCGAGGACGAGGGGGGAAACGAGGTGTACGCCGGGGCGCCCCTCGCGTCCGCGCGCGCGCAGCAGCATGTCGCCTGGGTGGTGGAACGTCCCTTCCGCCACCACGGGCCGCCAGTCGTACTTCGCGGGGTTGGCCGAGACGGCGGCGAAGGTGGCCGCGTCCAGCGTGAGCGGCGCCTGCCCCTGCGCCTGGCGGACGGCGGCGTTGCGCGCGCGCCGCTCCCCCAGCCGTTCCAGCTGCCAGAATCCCAGGCGCACGAACCCCGCCGCCATCGCCAGTACCAGCACCGCGGCCACCACGCCGCGCGTCGTCCGCTTCACGCCGAGCCCGATCCGTCCAGGGGGGAAACACGAGTCCGTTGTCGCCCCGTAATTTACGTCCCGCGCACGGAAACGGCGAACTGCATTCTCACGCAGAGCCGCGGAGGACGCAGAGTACCCCAGTCCACGCACGAACGGGGTACTCTGCGCCTCTGCGGCTCTGCGTGAGAAATCTTTTGGTCTTTCCCGGGGATGAAGATCGGGGCGCCGGCACGATGGCCGGCACCCCGATTCAGCTTCCGCGTGATCCGGAGATCAGATCGGCGCGGGAAGCGGATCACGGCCGTAGCCGCCGTACCCGCCGCCGCCCAGGTTCTCGTTCCGGGGCGGATACGAATCGGCATCGTGCAGCGGCATGCCGTCGTAGCCGTCGCGGCGGGGCTGCACGTAGCCCATGTCCTGCACGCGCACGTCCACCTCCATCTCCATCTCCATGTCGGTGTCCGTGTCCACGTAGCCCTGCGAGGCCCAGTCCATCTCCCGGGCCGGACCGCCGCGGCCAAAGAGGCGGCGGCCGCGACGACGGCGCACGGGCACCGTGTCGCCGCGCATCTCCAGCAGCTCGGCCTCCTGGCGGTTGGCCAGGTCCATCAGCCGGCGGGCGCGGCGCTCCCACGTGTGGGCGCGCTCCTCCCAGTGGTAGCCGTGCGCCCGCTCGCGGTCAAAGTCGGCGGCAAAGCGGCGGACGGCGGGCTGCGGCCCCTCGTCCTCGTCGTCGTCTCCGCCCGTGAGCAGGCCCAGCACCAGCCCCGCCGCGAACACGCCGCCGATGATGGGCCACGGGTTCTCGCGGGCCTTGCGGCGCACGGGCGCCATCACGTCCATCCGCTCCTGCAGGTTCTCCTTCTTGCGCAGGAGCGCACCCTCGATCTGGTCGATCGTCTCCGACATGCGGGCGCGCGTCTGCTCGATCTGCATGCGCGCCAGGTCCGGGTCGTCCGTCTGCGCGATGCCCGGCGACGAGGCGTGCGTGCGCTCCGGCAGCAGGTGGTCCGAGTCCACCACGGGCGCCGTGTCGCGGAGCATCGTATCGGGCACGCCGATCGTGGGATCGTCGTCCCGCGTAACGTTCAGGTCAGCCATGGGTCCTCCCGTTTAGCGAATCAGCCGGCCGATGACGAAGCCGGCGATCCCGGCGATGAGCAGGGTCTGGAGCGGCTGCTCCTGGAACCGCTGTTCGAAGCTCCTGCCCGCGTTCCCCGCCACCGTGGTCACGCGGCCGCGCACCTCCGCCACGCGGCTGGCGCCCGTGGGCGCGCCCGCGTACGCCTCGTCGGCGTACAGGCCCGTGCCCGACGCGCCGCCGTTGTCGCGGTTGAGCACGCCCTGCAGCCGGTTGCGCACGGCATCCACCCCGCCCGACACCCGCTCGCGCACCGTGTCGCTCGCATCCAGCACGCGCTCGCGCACGGTGTCCGTCGCGTCCAGCACGCGGTCCTTGGCCACGCCCGCCGCGTTGGACACCTTGTCGATGGGCCGCGCGTGGGCCTCGGCCCGCTCGCGCGCCGCGTCGACCTTGTCCAGCGCCGCGTTCTCGTCCTTGCCCAGCACGTCGCTCACCCAGCGAAAGTGCCGCTCCTCGTCCAGGGCGCAGGCGTCGATCACGCGCTTGATGTTCGTGGGCCACAGGTTGGCCTTGGCCGCGTACGCGTCGTACTTGCTGCGCACCTGCAGCTCGTTCTGCCGGAACGCCATCAGCGTCCCCCGGTCGCCCGCCAGGCCGCCCAGGCTCTGCAGGGCCAGCTTGAACGGCCCCGTGGCGTGCGGCTGGTTCATGGGCGTGCCGCCCAGCTCCGCGATGAGCTCGTTGAGCTCGCGGATGTGGCGCTCGTGGTCCCGCCGAAAGCCGGCGATCTGGCTTGCGTGATCGCGGTCGTCGAGCTTTTCCATCGCGATCTCGTACGCGCCCACGGCGTCATGGTCGAGCTGGAGCAGGTCGTTGAGACCTTCCAGGATCTCGGCCGTGGCCGGCGGCGCGGTCCCCCCGTCGAGGCGCGTCGTATCGGTGTCCACCGCTCCCTCCTTGGCGTGTCAGTGCTCCCGTTGCCTGCCCTGTCCCCCGCGCTCGCGGCGAACGTCACCCTGCGCGGACGGGGCTGGCAGGGTATGCACACACCGTTCCAGCGCCGTCGCTCCCGTTTTCCCGTGATTTTTCGGCGCCGATTCCGGATCGGAGGATCGTGCCGGCACGCGTATCTGCCGCGCGGCAAAGTGCTTGCACTGGGGTGACGCCGGCTCCTTTCGCGCGTCGGGAAGGATGCGGCGGCGCGAACCACCCAACCGGAGTGACGACACGATGAAGCTCGTACGCAGGACGGCGGTGCTGTCCCTGATGGCCGTGGCCTTGTCCGGGTGCGCCGGCATGGGGCTGGAGAGCGTGCTGCAGGCGCCCACCTTCCAGGTGGACCAGGGCCAGCAGGCGCAGCTTCGCCTGCTGGGCCCCAGCGCGCAGAACCCGCTGGGCGGCGCGGCCGTGCGGCTGTACGCCCGCGTGGGCAACCCCAACCCCGTGGGCC
The DNA here is from genome assembly GCF_036280135.1 of Longimicrobium sp. Classification (GTDB taxonomy): domain Bacteria; phylum Gemmatimonadota; class Gemmatimonadetes; order Longimicrobiales; family Longimicrobiaceae; genus Longimicrobium. Next base: position 1,704 of record NZ_DASURI010000750.1, on the reverse strand, counting down.
TCACGCTCACCCGCCTGGTGGGCCAGCTGCAGCTGCAGGGCACCAACGCGGCGCGCGTGGACTTTCCCCTGGGGCTGCCGCTGCAGGCGGGCGGCGAGGCGGTGGTGCCCATCGAGATCGCCATCAACTTCAACGACATCCCGGGCCTGGCGAACGTCGCCCGCAACGCGCTCACAGGCCAGCCCATCAGCTATTCGCTCAACGGCACCGTCGGCGTGGACGCGGGGCTTCTGGGCCAGCCCTCGTTCGGGCCGCTGAACCTGCTGGAAGGGAACCTGCGGGTGACGCGCTGACGGCAGGGAATAGGTGATAGGGAATAGGGAATAGCGGGCAACGGCTTCGGCGCGGCCCACCTCTCGCGGGGTGGGCCGCGCTTCATTTCTCGGGCGGATGTGGATCAATCCGTGCGTCGGTTTCCGCGATCCTGAACAGACCTTGAACAAATGCCGATGGATACGATCGAATCCTCATCCATCCCGCTCGACGTCGCGCTGCGGTCCGCGCGCGAACGGACAGCGGCGTTCCTGCGCGGACTGGACCCGGACGGGCGCATCGTCGTCTTCTGCCACTTCGACGCGGATGGGCTGGGCGCCGGCGCGCTCTTTGGGCGGGGGCTGCTGCGGATGGGGTTCCGCGACGTGCGCGTCGTCTTCTCCGAGCGCGGCGAGAACGCGTTCAGCGAGGGCGCGCGGAGCCGATTGGCGGCCCTGGAGCCCGCCGCGCTCGTCGTCACGGACCTGGGCGTGCAGTCCGCGGGCGTGCTCCCCGGCGTGCCCACGCTGTACGTGGACCATCACCGACCAGAGGGCGAGCCGGCGGATGCGACCGTCGTCCTGGGATACGGCTGGGAGCCCATCCCGGCCTCCGCGTGGCTCGCGTACGAGCTGCTGGCGCCCCTGGCGGACGTGTCGGACCTGGACTGGATCGCCGCCGTGGGCACCCTCAGCGACCTGGGCGACAAGGCGCCGTGGGACGCGCTGCCCGGCATCCGCAAGCGGTGGACGGCCAAGTGGCTGCGCGAGGCCGTCTCGCTCGTGAACGCCGCGCGCCGGGCCAGCGCCTTCGACATCGCCACGCCCCTGCGGATGCTGATGGAAGCGGATGGGCCACGCGCCATCTCCGAGGACGACGCGCTCGGCGCCGGCCGCCTGCGCGCCTACCGCGCGGAGGTGCAGGAGGAGCTGGCCATCGCCCGCAAGCAGGCGCCCCTCTTCTCCGCCGACCAGCCGTGGGCGCTGGTGCCGCTGGACAGCGGGTGCCAGATCCACCCGCTCATCGCGCAGCAGTGGCGCACGCGGCTGCCCAAGTTCGCCGTGATCGCGGCCAACCGCGGCTACCTGCCCGGCGTCGTGGCGTTCAGCGCGCGGACGTCGCGAAAGGATCTCGTGCTTCCCACGCTCCTGCGCGCCCCCGACATCGGCGCCGACGACGAGGCGAGCTTCGGCCGCGGCCACGACCAGGCCAGCGGCGGCCATCTTCCCGTCCCGCAGTTCAACCGCCTGACGACCGCGCTCGGCTTCGACCATCGCGCGCACGTCGAGTAGAACTGCATTCTCACGCAGAGCCGCGGAGGACGCAGAGTACTTCATCGCGCGATGACGGACTCCGCTCCTCCGCGTGCCTCGCCGCCGCGCAACCTGTGATGGAGTTGTTCAACCTCCCCCAGGGGGTATTGGGGGAGGTGGGCGAGTTTTACGAGCCCGG
>NZ_DASURI010000749.1:0-2828 GCF_036280135.1 Longimicrobium sp. | reverse complement strand
GGCGACGAAGGATCCCGTGTGCGAAACAGGAGGTCGGCGTACGTGCTCGGAACCAGCTTGGCGCTGCGCGGGCAAGATCCTTCGTCGCCGCCATCGATCGTGCACGTGTAAAGATCCGCGCGGCGGCTCCTCAGGATGACGCTACTTGGGGGTGATCAAGATCAGTATCGGCGGGCGGCCGCGAAAGGAAAATCAGCGGGTGCAGCGGAACGCGATGACGCGCCAGGAACCGCCAGCCTCGCCGCGCGCTTCATCGTCGATCGTGAAGCCCGCGTTCGTCAGGGCGGCGCGCATCTCGGCGCGGCTGTACATCCGCCGGTAGCCCACGCGCGTGATGCGCATCCATGCGTTCAGCAGGCGCATGGAGAGCGGATCGCGATCCCAGTCCAGCAGCATCAGCTCGCCGCCAGGGCGCAGCACGCGCCGGATCTCCGCGAGGCCGGCGGGCACGTTGTCCCAGTCGTGCAGTGTGCTGGCCGTGATCACGACGTCGAATGCGCCGTCCGCGAAGGGCAGCGCCTCCGCCGGCGCCGCCGCGAATCCGCCGCGGACGTCCATCGCTCGCGCCTTGCCGCGCGCGATCCGCAGCATCCGGGGCGCGGGGTCGATGCCGGCGTAGGCGGATGCACGGGCGCCGCCGTCGGTCAGCAGGCGCAGCAGGTTGGCCGTGCCGCATCCCACGTCCAGCACGCGGCCCAGGTCCCGCCCGGCGATCCACGGACGCAGCAGCGCCAGGCTCCGGGCGTTGTAGCGCGCCCAGCGCCGGTCGTATTCCGCCGCGCCTTCGTCGTACTCGGAGGGAACGTCGTGCGCCACGTCGGTCGCGTTCAAAGGAAAGTGGATCAGCCGTCCCGCCGTACCCGCACGGCCCGTGCTCACACGCGCAAAGCAGTACTCTGCTGCCTCTGCTCCCTCTGCGTGAGAAAATCTGTTGCTCTCGATGGCGGTGGATGCAGACAGGCCGGGTGCCCGCGCGGGGCACCCGGCCTGTTCCCGATCCATCCGCGGATCGGCTTACATGCGCTTGTAGGACGGGCCGCTGCCGCCCTCGCGCGGGGTCCAGCGGGGGCCGATCACGTCCGTCGCCTTGCAGTCGATGCAGTTGGGCGCGTTCACCACCAGCTTGTCGCCGTTGAGCTCGTACACGCCGGCCGGGCACATGTGCACGTACAGCTCGGCCACTTCCTTGGGCATGTCCTGGCCCACGATCAGGTGGGACGGGATGTCGTCGCGGGTCTGGTTGCCGCTCTTGAACACCGCGTCCACCTTGCTGAACGTCAGCTTGCCGTCGGGCACGAACGGCGCGGCGGGCGTGACGTCGCGCTCCACGTCGGCGTCGGCGTGCATGCTGATCTTGCCGCCGAACAGCTTGCCGCCGCTGATGGTCATCAGCCCCGCCTTGAAGCCGCCCACGAAGAAGCCGTCCTTGAACGCCAGGCGCTGGTTGCGGCTCTTGTGCAGGTCGTCGCGCACGTAGCTGCCGTCCAGCATCCGGTCGTACGCGGACAGCGCCGCGGCCGACGTGTCGCCCTTCCTGAGGCCCTCGAAGATGGCGCGCGCGGCGTAGATGCCGCTCTGCATGGCGTAGTGGATGCCCTTGAGCGAGGGCACGTCCACCAGGCCCAGGGTGTCGCCCACCATCAGCAGGCCGTCGCCGCTCTTGCGCTGCGGCAGGGCGTAGTAGCCGCCCTCGGGGATGGTCTTGGCGCCCCACTCCACCATCTCCCCGCCCTCCAGGTACTTGCGAAAGAACGGGTGCAGCTTGAGCCGCTGCAGCATCTGGTGAACGTCCAGCGTGGTCTGCCGGTAGTCCAGGCCCACCACGAGGCCGATGGCGACGAGGTTGGGCTCCAGCGGGTACATGAAGCTGCCGCCGAACGCGTCGCGCGGCAGGGGCCAGCCCAGCGTGTGGACGATGCGGTCCAGCGGCTCCTTCGTCTCCCACAGCTCCTTGACGCCCAGGGCAAAGATCTGCGGGTTCTCGCGCGTGATGCCCTGCCACTCCACCCACGCCTGCCCCAGCGGCCCGCGCGTGCCCTCGGCCAGCACGGTCACGCGCGCCGTGAGGTCCGTGGGGGGCTCGCCGCCCGTGCCGTCGCGGCCCTGGCCGCTGGGCGTGGTGCGCACGCCGCGTACGTTCTGCCCCTCCACGAGGAGGGAATCGACCGGGAAGCCGGGAAACACGTTCACGCCCAGCGCCTCGGCCTTGTCGCCCAGCCAGCGGCAGATCTCGCTGATGCTGGCCGTGTAGTTCCCCGCGTTGTGCATGGGCGGGGGCGTGGGGATCTTGAACGAGCCCGTCTCCGTGAGCACGGCGACGGTTTCCTTGACGACCTTGTCCTTGAACGGAAAGTCCGCGTCCGTGAGCTCGGGGAACAGCTCGCGGAAGGCGCGCGGGTTCACCACGGCGCCCGACAGGTTGTGCTCGCCCAGGGCCGATGCCTTGTCGAGCACGGCGATCTCGGTGTCGCCCAGGGAGCCGCCGGCCTCGGTGTCCTTCTGGATCAGGCGCTTGAGCTCGATGGCGCACGCCAGCCCGGCCGGGCCGGCGCCCACGATCACCACGTCCATGGGGATCGCCTCGGCGTCGGGCTCGTCGCGGACGATCATCCGCTCCGTGGGAAGCGGCGGCTGGTGGCGTACGGGGAGAACCCGTCCGCGTGCGGCGTCTGCCATGGGGTCGTGCCGGTCTGAGTGATTTGTTCGTCAGCTTGTCGAGACGTCGCGGCGGATTATACGGGTTGCCACGGCGGGCCGCAAAGGGCCCTCACCCGCTCGCTGTCGCTCGCACCCTCTCCCGCAAACTGCGCGGGAGAGGGTGTAGACTT
>NZ_DASURI010000748.1:0-9182 GCF_036280135.1 Longimicrobium sp. | reverse complement strand
GCACGCCTCGGGGTCCGCCACGTCCACGGCGTAGCCGCGGTGGCCCTCGCCCGGCAATTCCGCGGCCGCCGCCTGGGCCCGGGCGCCGTCGCGCGCCACCACGGCCACCCGCGCGCCCGCTTCCGCCAGCGCCCGCGCGATGGCGAGACCGATTCCCCGCGATCCCCCGGTTACCAGCGCCGTCTGACCCTGTAGCTCCACGCCGTCCTCCGTCAGATAAGTGCCAAGTGCCGAGTACCAGGTGCCAAGTGCCGTTCTTTTCCTTGGCACCTGGTCCTTGGCACTAGGCACTTCCGTTCAGATACGCCTCGATCGCCTCCGCCGTGCCCAGCGCCAGGCCGCGCCCTTCCGCCGCCTTGTCGATGCGCTTGAGCATGCCGATGAGCACCTTGCCCGTCCCCACCTCCAGGAACCGCTCCGCGCCCATCTGCAGCATCGTCCGCACGGAGTGCGTCCAGCGCACGGGCGACACCAGCTGGTCCACCAGCAGGCTCTTGGCCTCGTCCGCGTCCGTCACCGGGTGCGCGGTCACGTTGCTCACGACGGGGAACGCCGGCGCGGCGAAATCGATCGAATCCAGCTGCGCCTGCAGCCCCGCCTGCGACACCTGCATGAGGGGGGAGTGAAAGGCGCCGCTCACCACGAGGCCCTGCACCTTCTTGGCGCCGGCCGAGACCAGCATGGGGCCCACCCGCTCCACCGCCGCCACGTCGCCGCTGACGACCACCTGGCCGGGGGAGTTGAAGTTGGCGGGGACGACGACGCTGTCCTCTGTCGACGCCTCGCGGCAGACGCCCTCGACCACCTCGTCGTCCAGGCCCAGCACGGCCGACATGGTGCCGGGGCGCGCGTTGCCGCTCTCCAGCATCAGCTCGCCGCGGCGGCGCACCGTGCGCACGGCGTCGGCGAACGAGAGCGCGCCCGCCGCGTGGTACGCGCTGAACTCGCCCAGGGAGTGGCCGCCCGCGCAGACCACGTCCAGATCCGCGTCCTTGAGCACGGCCCACACGGCCGCGCTGTGCGTGAGCAGGGCGGGCTGCGCGTTCACCGTGAGCGTGAGCTCCTCGGCCGGGCCCTCCCACATCAGCGTGGAGAGCGCGAAGCCCAGCGCCTCGTCCGCCTGCTCGAAGACGGCCTGCGCGGCGGGAAACCGCTCCGCGAGGTCCCTGCCCATCCCCACCGCCTGAGACCCCTGCCCGGGAAAGAGCAGGGCGATCCGTTCACCGTTCATCAGAAGCGCACCACGTTCGCGGCCCACGTGAATCCCGCGCCGAACGCCACCATCAGCACCAGCGCCCCGTCGCCGACGCGCCCCTGCTCGCGCGCCTCGTCCAGCGCCACGGGGATGGAGGCCGACGACATGTTGCCGTACCGGTCCACGTTCACGAACACCTTGTCCATGGGCATCTTCGCGTACTTCGCGGTCGCCTCGATGATGCGGATGTTCGCCTGGTGGGGCACCAGCAGGTCGATCTCGTCCGCCGTGACGCCCGCGCGCTGCAGGGCCGTCTCGGCCGCCTCGCACATGGCGCGCACGGCGCTCTTGAACACCTCGGGGCCCGCCATCTTCACGAAGTGCGAGCGCTCGTCCAGCACGGCGATGTCCAGGGGGATCCTGGCGCCGCCGCCGGGGCGGTACAGCAGCTCCGCCAGCGTGCCGTCGCTCTTCATGTAGCTGGACAGGATGCCGCGCCCGTCTTCCGCGCGCTTGACCACCGTGGCGCCCGCCCCGTCGCCAAAGAGCACGCAGGTGCTGCGGTCCGTCCAGTCCACGATGGACGACATCTTTTCCGTGGCGCACACGAGCACCGTCTCGGCCTGGCCGGCGGTGATGTGCGCCTCGGCCATGGACAGGCCGTACAGGAAGCCCGAGCAGGCCGTGGCGTAGTCGTACGCGGCGGCGTTGCGGGCGCCCAGCAGGGCCTGCACGTCGCAGGCGGTGGACGGCAGCAGGCGGTCGGGCGTGGCGGTGGACAGGAGGATCATGTCGATCCCCTCGGCCTCCACCCCGGCGCGCTCCATGGCCACGCGCGCGGCGGCGGCGGCCATGTCGGCGGCGCCCGTGTCCTTGTCGGCCAGGCGGCGCTCGCGGATGCCCGTGCGGGTGCGGATCCACTCGTCGTTGGTGTCGACGAGCGTTTCCAGCTCCGCGTTGGTCACCACGCGCGGGGGGGAGAAGCGGCCCGTGGACGCAAGGCGGGCGCGGGGAGAGGCTGCCTGGATCATGGCTGGTTGGGTCCTTCGGCCGGGCGGGCCAGCCGCGCGGCCATGTGCTCCACCATGCGGCGCTCCACGGACTGCGCGGCCACGCCGATGGCGTTGCGGATGGCCAGCGGCGGCGAGCCGCCGTGGCAGATGATGACGACGCCGTTCACGCCCAGCAGCGGCGCGCCGCCCGTGGTGGCGTAGTCCAGGCCGCGAAAGATGCGGTCCAGGTCCAGCTGCACCCCGGATTCGCTGGCCTCGCGCCGCAGCATGCCCGTGATGAGGCCCGCCACGGACTCGTAGAACTTGAGCATGACGTTGCCCACGAAGCCGTCGGCCACCAGCACGTCGCACTTGCCCGCGACGATCTCGCGGCCCTCGACGTTGCCGATGAAGTTGAGGTGCGGGGTCCGGGTAAGCAGCCCGTAGGCCTCCAGGACCACCTCGTTCCCCTTCTCGGGCTCCGTGCCGATGTTGAGCAGCCCCACGCGGGGGTTCTCGATGCCCAGCATGTCCTCGGCGTACACGCTGCCCAGCTGGGCGAACTGCACCAGCTGGTGGGGCTTGCAGTCCACGTTGGCGCCCACGTCCAGGGCCAGGCAGCGCCCGGACACGGTGGGAATGCGCGCGCCGACGGGCGGGCGATCCACGCCGGGGATCGTCCGCAGGGTAATGAGCGAGGCACCCATCACCGCGCCGGTGCTGCCGGCGCTGATGAAGGCGTCCACCTCGCCCGCCTTGAGGAGGTTCACGCCCACGACGATGGACGAGTCCCGCTTGCGGCGGATGGCCGTCGCGGGGGGCTCGCCCATCTCGATGACTTCGCTGGCGTGGTGAATCTCCAGGCGGTCGCGCGGCGCGTCGGGAAAACGCGCCAGCTCCGCCTCGATTCGCTCCCTGTCGCCGACCAGCACGACGCGCACGTCGTCGCTGCGGTCAAGCAAAGCTCCGACCGCGCCCTCGACCTCGACGGCCGGGGCACGGTCGGAGCCCATCGCGTCCAGCGCGATCCGCATCTTTTCCGGTTGGGTCGCCGGTGGGCTTTAGAACTCGGAAACTTCGACGCGCTGCTCCTTGCGGTAGTACCCGCAGTTGGCGCAGACACGGTGCGGGATGTTCGGGTCGCCGCACTGCGGGCACGCGTTGATCGTCGGCATTGCGGCCTTGACGTGCGTGCGGCGCTTGCGCTGGCGCTGCTTGGACTGGCGTCGCTTCGGTACGGCCATCGGAGCCCCCTCTATGCTTCTGTAGCGTGGTGGTCGGTCTAGTCGAACTTGACGTTCTTGAGCGCGTCCCAGGGGCTCACAGCCGTCTCGGGGACGCAGTCGCACGGGTCCGTGTTCAGGTCGGCTCCGCACTGCGGGCACAGCCCGCGGCACTCCTCGCTGCACAGGGCGAACTCGGGCGCCCGCAGCAGCAGCTGCTCGCGCACGGCGTCGCGCAGGTCCAGCTCGTCGCCCCGCGCCGGGAGCGGGTAGACCTCGCCGTCGGCGTCCTGGTCTTCTTCCGAGAGCGGCTCGAAGAACAGGTCCACGGTGTCGTCCACCGCCTGCTCCACGGACGTAAGACAGCGCCGGCAGGCTTGCCGCACGGTGGTGCGGAGCCGGCCGCGCACGAAGACCCCCTCTCCCACGGAGCGGGCGGCCAGGTCCACGTCCAACGGCGCGACCAGCGACAGTCCCGCGCCTTCCCACATGGGGTCGTCCGGCGGAACCTGCTCCCGAACGCGCACTTCACCGCGGTCCAGCGCGGTCAGGCTGACTTTCAACATAAACCGGAAAAGTACTCGGAAATCCACGTCCTGTCAACCAAAGGGCCGGCCCAGTGCCGATCTTCCCCCGCCAGGACGCCATTGCCGGGCGCCGCGTGCACATTCTGCGCCCGGTGAACCTCGTTCAGCAAGGGGCCGCCCGGCCCCGCCGCGAACACGCCTGCTCTCCCCCGCGCGGCCCGAGAGCGTCATCCTGAGGAGCCGCCGCGCGGAGTGTGCCCGTGCGCGATCCATGGCGGCGACGAAGGATCGTGTGTCCGGACCACGAAGGGCGCTCCCGTGCGTGATCCCACCTCGAAGTGCGAGTCCACCGCAGTTCGATGATCCAGGTGTGCGGCGGGCCCCGCGCGGGGCGCCCCCTCCGCTCGCCCAGGCTCGCACCTCCCCCAATACCCCCTGGGGGAGGTTGAACCTCTCATCCCCGGCGCACGGATAAAGCGCGGATCGCGCGACGCGCGTCTCCACGGCAATGCACCGTGAATCTTGACGGGTGGGGCGGCGCGTAGTCCGGAAAGCCCGCACACGGTGCCTGACCTTTCCCGGCGCCGCGGGCGCCTCATCCGCCGCAGATTTCGAGCGTCCGGATCCTTCCCTTCCCCGGCCGCCGCCCAACCATGAAGCTCGCCGCCCTCTCCACCCTGACCGCCGCGGTCCTGCTGGCGATCGGCGCGTGCACGGCATCCGCCCCGCCCGTCTCCGATCTCGCGGACCTGGAGACGGACCGGCCGGAGCCCGTGCGGGCCGCGTCGTCCGCCGCCGCGACCGCGCCGCCGCTGACGGGCTTCGCGCTGGCCGTCACCACCGGCGCCACGGAGCTGTACGTGGTCGACATGGACCGCGTGGAGCTCACGCACCCTGCCGGCACCGTCGGCGCCGCGAAGGGGGATTCGGCCGCGACGCTGGCGCACGTGCGCGAGGTGGTCGCCGGGCTGCGCTTCTGGGCGGAGGACGGCGCCGTGATCGTCTACGGGCCTCCGCCGTTCACGGGCCGCGCCCGCTCGCAGACGCGCGGCGGCGTGCTTCGCTTCTCTCTTACCCCGCGTCCCGGAATGCGATCGGGTGAGCGCACGCTGGCGGCGGAGGTGCGCGGCGGCGAGATCACGGGCCGCGTGTCGCAGCACAGCCCCGCGGGCGATCCGCGGACGTGGGCGCACGGCGCGTTCTTTCACGCGCCGCTGCGCCCCGTTGGTTCCGCCGAGTGGCCCCCGCGCGCGCCGCGCGGCCTGTCCGCCGAGCGCATCCCGGGCGGCGTGCTGCTGCGATGGACCGTCGCGCGCCACGCATCGGCAGACGCGGAGTACGTCGTCTACCGCGCGGACGACGCGAAGGGCGACGCGATCGAGGTGGGCACCACGCGCGAGATGCAGTTCGTCGACGCGACGCCCGGCGCCGCGCGGGGCGGACCGTCGCCCGTGTGGCACGTGGCCACGCGCTCCGCGTCCGGCGCGCTCAGCACGCCCAGCCCGTCCGCGACCCGGCCCTGATCGGGAGCTACATCGAGTGAAGCAGAGAGCCCCGTCCGCGGATCGCGTGGACGGGGCTCGTCGTTTCGAGAGATGCGTCATCCCCACACCCGGAAAACCTTGATTTCCTGAGGGAGCGCCCGCGCAAATCTTGCCCGATCACCAGCCACGGGCGCGACCGAAGGATCTACTACGCATTGCAAGGACTCAGCTTCCATGCTGAGTCCTTGCACGGCAGGCAAGATCCTTCGGTCGGCGCCAAGGTTCCTCGACGGACGGAAACCCCGCGGCGCCTCCCCCAGGAAAACAAGCTCTCCGGGATCGGATCTCAGGCCTGCGCGTCGCCGGGGTTGTGCGCGTTGGCCCACGTGGGCGGATGCGCGTCGGGGACGACGCCGAGCAGCTCGCCGTCGGACAGGCGCCAGCGGTACTCGGCGCCGTTCCAGTCGGCCGCCACCACCTCGTCGCCGACGATCCAGCATCCGCCGGTGAAGATGTCGGCGCCGCCCTGCCGCCACTGGACGCGGCCGTCCAGCCCCAGCCGCGTGATCCACAGCTCGCCGTGCACCAGCAGCGCATCCGCCCCGCTGATCTCCATCAGCCCGAATGGGCAGGCGCCGTCCACGTCCGTCATCCACCGCGCCTCCAGCGACGGCACGCGTAGCGCGACGACAAAATCGCTAAGGGAGACGAACAGCGTCCCATCCCGCAGCAGCGCGTCGCCGTCCATCACCCCGGGACATCCGGTTTCGCACAACAGCACGGCGGATGCGACGGCGCGACCGTCCACACGCGCCTCCACGCCCGTGGCCTTGCCGCGGTGGCCCCCCACGATGATCTCGCGTCCGTAGCGGTGAACGTTGTCCGCGGAGCCCGGCGTGTACGTGGGATCGCGCCAGAGCTCCACCTCCAGCGCGCCCTCGATCAGCGTGATGGCCTCCAGCCGGTGGCTACCGGTCATCCCGGTCCTTGATCAGCATCGACAGGATCCACGTCGCCACGCTGATGACGATGGACGCCAGCAGGGCCGAGACAAAGTCGCGCGGGCGGAACCCGTAGCCAAAGTGCCCGGCGATGAAGCCCGTGAGGTACAGCATCAGCGCGTTGATGACGAACAGCGCCAGCCCCAGCGTCAGCACGATGAGCCCGCACGCCAGGCCCTTTACGATGGGCCGGACGATGGCGTTCACGAGGCCCAGGATGAGGGCGACGACAAAGAGCGTCTCGATGCGCCCGTCCCACTCCAGCGCGCCCGGGAGCAGGTAGACGGCGATCCCGATGGCGACGGCGGACGCGACCCAGCGAAGAAGAAGCTTCACGGCAGTGTGATGGATGCGGGTGGATGCACGCGTGCGGCTGCTGACTGGACGTACGCCGGAGCGCACGGAAAAGTGTCGGACGCCCGGCACCGCGGACAAGGGGACCGCCGGAAGCCCACGTGAACTCCGCCATGGCATCGCGCGGAGCCCGGCCTGTGAATCCCCATCGACACCGGACGATCTATTTCCATGCGATCACCTGGCGGCGGACGCGGATGCGGCGCTCCATCCAGCACCGTGCCCTGCGTGCATCTTCTTCCGTGTGAACGAGATACACTTTCCCGCGCGATCATCCGCATCAAAGTTGAGAAACTGCACGGAAAAGTGTGCGGAAAGACGGTTGCCGGCGCAAGCCTCTCTTCGTATTTTGTTCGGGTAATCTTCGGCTGCCCCCTTCCCTCTCCAGCACACGGAGCGTTCATGCACACGCACGTTTCCAGAACCAATCCGCCGCGATTCCGCCACGTGATCGCCGCCGCGCTGGCCCTGCTGCTCGCCCTGGGCGCGGCGGGGTGCACGGACGAGGCGCTGGTCTCGCCGGAGGGCATCCGGCCCATGGGTACGGCGGCGCCGCTCGTCTCCCTGACGCCCGACACGGCGTTCGTGGGCGACACGGGCGTGGTGCTCACCATCCGCGGCAGCGGGTTCACGACGGGAAGCACGGTCAGCGCGTACCCGTGGCTGCCGCTCATCACGAACGTGGTGGACGACTCCACCCTCACGGCGCGGATCGAGATGCCCCTGTGGCAGGTCAGCTCGCACCAGGTGTGGGTGCTGAACGAGGAGTACGAGTCATCGGACCCGCTGACGTTCGAGGTGGTGAACCCCGTGCCCGTCATCACGCGGATGACGCCGGACGGCTGCGAGGTCAGCGCGGCGGACTGCGGGACCGTCACGCTGCACGGGCGCAACTTCCTGCCCGGCGTGCAGGTGGCGTGGGACGGATCCACGGTGAACTCCAGCCGCCAGAGCGACTCCGTGATCACGGTGCAGGTGGACCCGTACCAGCTGCAGTGGACGCGGGTGGTGCAGGTCACGGCCGTGAACCCCCAACCGGGCGGCGGCGCCTCCGCGCCCGTGCCCTTCCAGGTGGGCCCGCGGCTGGTGATGCACACGTCCGGCGCCCGGGTGGGGAGCGCCGGCTTCAACCTGGTGATCTTCGGCGACGCGCTGGGCACCAGCGCCCAGGTGTACTGGAACGGCGCGCCGCGGCAGACGTACATCTACAACGGGCGCCGGATCAGCGCGTACATCCCGGCGTCGGACCTGGCGACCGCGGGCGAGGCCGTCGTCACCGTGACGAGCAGCGGCCTGCCGACCGGGTGGCGCGCGGGCACGGTGACGGTGCGGCCGCAGCCCGCGGCCACGATCACGTCGCAGCTCACGCTGAACCTGCCCGTGCGCGACCTGGTGTACAACCCGCGCACGGAGCGGCTGTACGGCACCGTGTACGACGGATCCATGACGAGCTCCGTGGCCGTCATCGACCCGGCGACGGGCTCCATCGAAAACCTCATCTGGGTGGGCGACAGCCCCCGGTACCTGGCCCTGTCGGAGGACGGCCGGTTCCTGTGGGTGGGCGTGGACGGCGAGTTCAGTGTCAAGCGCGTGAACCTGGACTGGGGCGGGTACCCGGACGCCACCATCCAACTGGACTCCGGCGTCGTGGCCGAGGACCTGGCGCCCGTGCCCGGCGTGACCTCCCGGGTCGCCATCTCGCGCCGCAACACGGCCGTGACGCCCGGGCACGCCGGCGTGGCCATCTACACCGCGTACTACTCCTCGTACCAGCTCCCCACGGCCACGGCGGCGGGCGCGGGAAGCAACGTCATCGAGTTCGGCCGGACGGGCGCCACGCTGTACGGCGTGGACAACGAGACGTCGGCCAACCAGTGGCGCACCATGCAGGTGGACGACAACGGCGTCTCCGTCACCCGCACGGGGTTTGGCTGGGCGGGCGTGGGGTCCGACGTGGTGTACGCGGGCGGGCGCCTGTACAGCACCTCGGGGACCACGGTGGACACGGGGCACCACGACTACGCGGGGATCTTCCATACCCTGCAGGGTGCCGTGCGGCCGGACGTGGGCACCGGGCGGGCCTTCTTCCTGGCGGAGGATGCCATCCGCGTGGGCGACATCAACACCTTTACGCAGATGGGCGCGCTGGCCATGCCCACGCTGCAGTTCGAGCCGGCCCCGCAGCGCCGCCACCTGGTGCGCTGGGGCGCGGACGGACTCGCGTTCCACGACGCGGACGAGGTGTTCATCCTCCGCACGCCGCTGGCCGGCAACTGAGGCGAGGACGAGCGACGGCGGATGGAAACGGATCGGCGGCGGGGATGAGGGGCGGAGCGGCGGACTTCGCTCGAGACTCCAGAGCCCGCCGCTGCGCGGCGGGGGCCCGCTCCCCCGCCGCCTGCGCCG
>NZ_DASURI010000747.1:0-4471 GCF_036280135.1 Longimicrobium sp. | reverse complement strand
GACGGGGCTTGAACACGGGCGCGGGCTCCGCCGTCACCAGCGCGCCCGGGTCCGTCCGGTCCACCGGCGGCGGCAGGTCCACCTTCGGCGCCGTGGGCGCGGAAGGAGCGGACGCGGCGGGCGCCGGCGGAGCGACGACGACGGACGGCGGCGCGGTGGCGTCCAGCGCGGGCGCGAACGGGTTGGGCGCCACGCCCACCTCCGCGTAGTCGCGGTAGATGCCGAGAATCGGGTTCGGCGCCGTGAGCTCGCGGCGAAACTCGTCCGCCACCTCGGCCCGGTCCAGCTCCAGGTACTCGCGCTCGCCGCTGAGCAGGCGCAGCAGGGCGTGCTCGTACTCCGCCAGCTCCGCGAAGCCCAGCTCGCTGCGGATCAGCCGGTACGGCACCACGTCCTGGTACAGGTCGCCAATGGTGAGCGTCCGACCGGGATCGCGCGCCAGGGTCAGGGATACGCGCCGGTACAGGCGATCGAGGGCGTCCACGGCTGGGGAGTGCGTGAGTGCGGAAGTGCGTGAGTCGCTCGATGCGCGTCTATGGCGTCTGCACCGGGGCAGACGCGGGCGACGCGGACGCGGCGGCGGAGTCGCGGGCGTCGGCCGTGCGGATCAGGCCGCGCACCTCGGCGGGGGCCAGGCGCAGCACCTGGTCGGCGTCGGTGGGGCGACCGGCGGCGCGAAGGGCGCGGACCAGCCCCGCCCACGCGCGCGGCGCCTCCTTGTCGTAGTCCAGCGCCTTGCGGAACACGGGGACGGCGTCGGCCGGCCGATTAGCATCCAGCAGCACGAAGCCGTGCTCCGTGTGCAGTCCCGCGTCGTCCGGCGTCGCGCGGAGGCCGGCCTGCACCTCGCGCTCCGCGTCGGCCAGGCGGCCCGCCTCGCGGTAGATGCGGGCCAGGTAGACGCGCGCCCGCGGATCGCGCGGATGGTCGTCCGCATAGGCGCGGAACGACTGCTCGGCCTGGGCCACGCGTCCCGCGCGGTACGCCGCTTCGCCCCGTTCCAGCGCGTCGCTACGGCGCATGCGGACAACGACGAAGAGAAGGATGACGAGCCCGGCCAGCGCCAGCAGCGTGGGCCAGGGCACCCGCCGCCCCCGCGCCGCGGGGACGGCCCGCACGGGCGCCTCGTCGTCCGCCGTAAGGGGCTCCTCGTCCGGGTCGTCCAGGACGGGATCCTCCATCCGCGGAAACGCCGGCAGGGCGCGGATGTGCGTGTCCAGCCCCTGCGCCACGGCCACGGCCAGCGGCGCGTCGCGCGGGGCGGGATCGGCGCCGCCGGCAATGCGCTCGCACGCCAGGTCCAGGTCGTGGAACGCCGCCGCCAGCTCCATGGGAAGCCGGTTGCGGCGGCGCAGCTCCGCCAGCAGGTCGGGCGTGGGAAGGTCGTCGTCGGAAAGGGCCCGCAGCCGCAGCTCCACCGGGGCGGTGGGGTCGTCGCGCAGCATGCGGCGCAGCGTCGTCTCCGCCGCCCGCGCCACGCGGACCACCAGGGCGGCCGCGGGCGCGCCGGCCCGCAGCGCCTCCAGGTCGGAGGCGCGCTGCCGCAGCGGGCGAAGGGTGCTCTCGGGATCGAAGCTCACGGCCGGACGGACGCGAGCACGGAAACGCTCCGGACCGGCACGGTCATCCGCGTCAGAGCTCGATGTGCAGCAGGCCCATCCGGGCGCCCGCCTTGAGGAACGCCTCGGCGCTGTGGCACGGCACGTCCCGGCCCGTGCGCTCGCGGATCTGCTTGGCCGCGCGGCGCATGAACGCCGCCAGGGTAATGCCCGGCTCGCCGCACGAGTCGCGCATCCCCCGCACGATGTCGTCCCACGAGCCCTCGAACACCGAGCCCTCGGCCGTGCGCACCCGGTGCGGCGCCACCGGGCCGGCGGCCTCCACCGTTTCCAGGGTGCCGCCGGGCGCCGGGCCCAGGATCTTCATGATGAAGTCCATCTGCGCCGAAAGCTCCAGCGCGGCCTGGGCCTGCTCGTCCACGGCGCCCTCGAAGCTGGCCTCCACCTCGGCCAGCAGGTGGTCGATGTCGTCCGGCTCGGCGTCCAGCTCCGCCAGGCGCTCGCGCCAGGGCAGGAACCAGGCGTCGTCCTCCGTCACGCCGTCCAGCTGCGTCTTGAGCTCGATGTACCGCCACACGCTGAGCGTGTCCCAGTGCTCCATGGGCGGCACCTGCTCCAGCTCCTGCAGGGCGCCGCGGTGGTCGCCGCGGTCGTGCAGCAGGTGGCTCAGGTAGATGCGGGCCTCGTGCAGCTCGCCATCCAGCCGCACGGCGCGGCGAAGCTCGCGGCGCGCCCCCAGGTCGTCGCCCAGGGCGTGCAGCGTGTAGCCGCGGGCCGCCGCCAGCTCGGCCGAGTCCGGGTGCGTCGCCGAAAGCGCGGCGAAGCGGGCGCGGGCGTCCGTGAACAGGCCCTCGCGGTAGAGCGCGCGGCCCACCGTCAGGCCCAGCTCCAGGTCGTCGCCCAGGCCCATCTCGTCGATCTGGCCAAAGCACTTGAGCGCCTCGTCCACCTTGCCGAACTTGAGCAGGGTCTCGCCCAGGCCCACCCACGCGTCTTCGTATTCCGGGTCCAGCTCCAGCGCGCGCTCAAAGCACGCCCGGGCCCACGCGTACTCCTCGCGGGCCACGCGCGTGTAGCCCAGGCCCACCTGCAGCAGCACGGAGTCCGGGTATTGGGCCAGCCCTTCGCGAAGCACGACGAGCGCCTCGTCGTACTCGCCCGCGTCGTAGTGACGGTGGGCCAGCTCGTCGTATTCTTCGGAGCTGAGAAATGAGGTTCCCATTCAGCCTTCCCTGGCTTCCAAAAAGGCGGGGGATGGGGCACGGCCCGGGAGTGGGCCGGGGTACCGCCGAGGGGCCGCGCGCGGCGCGAAACGCGCGGTGGGCACCTGCGCAAATATACACCACATCCGCCCCCGCATCCAACCCCTTGCGCGGGCTTGCGGCCCCCGCCCGCCTGCCGTCAGATTTGACCTTCCCGCTTTACCTGCAACCGAACCGACCTGAGGGACCCGATGTTCGACTGGCTGCGGCGGCGCCGCCTGAGCAACGAGGCCAAGCGCAAGCTGCTGATTGCCGCCGCGCGCGCCGAAGAGGCGATCGTGGAGACGCACGTGGCCAACGTGCTGGACCTGCTGGACACGCTTCGCGACGAGGTGGACGTGGACCGCGCCCTGGAGCTGTACATGGAGATGCTCCCCATGGACGAGCACGTGGCGGCCACCGTGACCAACCGCGTCCTGGCCCGCCACGACGCGCCCGCCGGCCGGCACGTTCCCGGCGCCGCCACGGGCCGCTACGGCGGCGTGTTCCGCGAAGACCGCTAGGGCCGCGCGCGTCCCCTTCGGCGCGCTCTCCCGCTTCAGATCGCTGACCCCGACCGCCGGAGACCCCAAAGGGGCGTCCGGCGGTCGTACATCGTCCAGAATCCGGACGACGACGCCTGTTTCCTGCCCCACGCGGGCAGGTTCCCGCCGTGCACGCATCCCGTGTACCGGGTCTGGTCACACCTGGCCCTCGCCCACCCCGTACGCCGTTCGGCGTAAATCGTTCCTTCTCAGCCACTTGCGCCAAGTACCGAAAGATGGGCCGGCGCTTGCCCTGCCACGGATGCGTTTTCTCCATCCGCGTCACGCATTGCCCAGCAGGGTTTTCTGATGATCGCACGTGCCACGTCCACGCTGTCCCCGCGCCCGGCGGTGCCGGGAACGCCTTCGATGGTGGGCAACAAGCGCCCGCAGCCGCACCGGTTTCACCTGACGGGCGGCCGCATGGTGGAGGGCGACCTTCACCGGGCGCCGGGCAGCCGCCTGGCGGACCACCTGTCCACGCTCAAGGGCTTCATCTCCATCACCAACGCGCGTTGCGCCGAGACGGGCGCGGCGTACGGGTACCTGGTGCTGAACCAGGACCACGTGGTGTTCATCGAGGAGCTGCCGGACGGCGGCCTCCGGGCCTCGGTATTCGATCTGGCGGCGAAGGAAGGTGTCGAGGTCTCCGACGTCCTCGTGGCGGACGCCTCGCGCCGGACGACGACGCTCAACGCCTACGTCTCCGGCTTCGGCGGGACTCGGCGCGTTGTGCTCTACGACAACCTCGTGGAGGGGGTTCCCGAGACGGAGGCACGGGTGGTGATCGCGCACGAGCTCGCCCATGCCAAGCACAACGACGTCTTGCTCGGGACCGCGCTCGGGGCGGTGGGGGCCGTGCTGGGAGTGTCGCTTCTTGCCCTGGCTCTCGACTCACCACGGTTGCGACGGCGGGCGGGAGTCGAGGACGCGGGGACGGCTGCGGTCGTGCCGTTGATGCTGGCGCTGTGGGCGGTCGCGACGTTGCTGGTCTCCCCGGTCCAGAACTCGATCAGCCGCGCGATCGAGGCACGCGCCGACCGGGAATCCCTCGTTGCCACGGGGGATTCCGATACGTTCATCAGCATGCAGCGTGAGCTGGCTCTGGCCGCCCTGAGTGACCCGA
>NZ_DASURI010000746.1:0-7112 GCF_036280135.1 Longimicrobium sp. | reverse complement strand
AGCCCCGCGTGCGAGCCCGACCCGTGGTGTACGATGCAGAACGGCTGCTCGTCCAGCGACTTGCGCATGGCCATCCGGAACGCCTTGGCCAGCGCCTTTCGCTCGCGGTGCAGCGGCAGCGTGTCCGTGATCACGGCAATGGGCTCGTCGACGTGTCGCACACGCTCCAGCGCGGCTTCCATGATCGCCTGCCCGTGGCGGCAGTAGAACTCGAAGGGGTCCCGCATCGCCGGGTGCATGGCATGCTTGTCGGCACGAGCAGGTCCACCTCGAAGCCGCCCACCTCCGCCAGCACGGCGAACACGCGGTCGCGCACGGCCTGCCGGTCGTCCGTGGCGTGAAAGCGCTCCAGCTCCAGCCCCTCGGCCATCAGCGCGTAGCGCAGCCGGGTGAGCGCGGCGCTCAGCGGACCCGGATCGTCCAGCGTAAGCACACCGAAGCACAAATGGCGGGAACCGCTGGACGAAAAGTCCAGGTTGCCCGACTCGTCGAAGAACAGGTACTTCGCCACCCGTGCCTCCTCCTCCCGGACGTCCGAACCCCAGGTCACCTCCGGAGCGGAGGCGGGGGCCGATAGATAACCACGCCGTCCACATTGTTCAAGGTGTACAGAGCGCAAAAAGATCAGCGGAGCCCGTCGTGAGCTCCGCTGATCTTCGTTGATGCGCGATAATGCGGATCGGCCGTCAGCCGGATTCCGCCGTATCGGCGGGGACGACGTCCCGCGCGGGGGCGGGTACGTAGCCGATGCACTGCAGCACGGGTGTGCGCGGATACTTGGGGAAGCGCGGATCGACTTCGGACAGCTGGCACATGTAGAAGCGCGAGCCCTTGCGCGTATCGACGATGCGCACGTTCGCGCACGTCTCGCACAGGCCGGCGGCGGGGGCGTACGGCATCCGCATCACGCGTCGCGTCCCGCCGGACGGGGCTCCGGCTCGCGCGGGCCCCCCGGCCGCAGCGCGCCCGAGAGCGAGTAGCTGAAGTACAGGAACACGGCCCCGAAGCCCAAAAAGATCAGCACGCGGAAGAACGGGTCCAGCCGGTCCAGGTCCACGAAGAACAGCTTGGTGACGGTGGCCAGCAGCGTCCAGATGGCCACGCGCTCGGCCATGGGCCAGTGCCGCCGCATGGCCACCAGCAGCAGCGCGAGCCCCCACGCGCCCCAGGCGATGGTGGCGTAGCCCTGCCCCCGGTCAAAGCCCTGCGCCAGCTCGCGCCAGATCCAGCCCAGCACGGCCACGTGGGCAAAGACGCGGTACGCCAGCATCTCGCCGCGGCCCCGGACCAGGTACGACGCCGCGAACCCCGCGCCGATGGCCGCCAAGTCCGCCCCCACGCGCCGCGGGCTCACGTCGCCGCTCTCCACCAGGCGGAACAGCACCCACGCGCCCACGCCGATGTACGCCTTGTGCGCCAGCCAGCGGATGGCCCGCCCCGCGCCGTACGACGCCAGCAGGTGCAGCGCCAGCGCCTGTCCGGCCAGCGCCACCAGCAGCGCCTCGCCGTCCAGCGCGCCAAAGCAGCCGGCCGGCAGGATCACGGCGCCGGCGAACAGCAGCACGCGGGCAAGGCGGCCGTCTGCCCCGCGCAGCGCCGCAGCGGCCAGCGCGTAGACGAGAGCGACGGCCATCGCCAGCAGGCCCCACGCATCCGGCTTCATCCGCCACGCAAAGCCCGACGTGGCCACGAGCATGGACGGCGCGACGATGGCCACGCCGTACCAGTGCAGGTCGTCCATCCCCCGCCAGCGGCGCTCGTGCGGGCGGCCGTCCGCGTGGGCGCGCTTCGCGGCGTGCGTGGCCAGCACGCGGCGGGCGAGGGGGAGCACGCCCAGCAGCAACCACCCGAACACGGCCGCGCCCTGCATCCACGCGCGCGAGTCCGGCGCGTGCACGCCCGCGCGCGGGCCGTAGTTGATGGCGTACGCGTACGATGCCAGCAGCGTCCACCCGAACGCCATCGACGTCCACAGCACGGTGCGCCAGCCCCGCCGCAGGTACGGGACAACAGTCCAGGCGAGGACGGCGGAGGTGTACAGGGCCAGCCCGCGCGGCGTGGCGTAGGTGATCCCCAGGATCAGCGGCGTGCCCAGGCCACCCACGGCGCCCAGGATGGCCAAGGCCGGCTGCCCCCGCCACAGCGCAAGGCCGAACGCCCCGGCCGTGATGGCAACCATCCCCAAGAACGCCAGCGTGTAGCCGATGAGGGCGTACAGGTTGAACGCCGCCCAGCCGGTGATGTAGAACGTCGCCATGCCGCCGCCCAGCAGGACGGAGGCAAAGCGGCGGCGCTCGTCCATCCGCAGCCCCGCGGCCGTGAGCACGCCGCCCACCGCCGCGCCGAACCCCACGCGCACGGCCGGCGTGAGCCAGCCCATGTCGATGGAGTAGCGAAACAGCAGCGCCACGCCCAGCAGCAGCAGGCCGATGCCCAGCCGGTTGAGCCACGTCTGCCCGTCCCAGGCAAACAGGCCGGACGGCGCCTGGGGCATCCACTCCAGGCCGCGGCCGTGGAGCGACTCGTGGCGGCGGCGCGGGTCCAGCGCCTCCATGTCGGGCCGGCGGCGGGGACTGGCGGCCGCGAGCGCGTCCACGCGCTCCGTCAGCTCGTCGTCAGCCGCGGCAGGCGTGTACGGCGCCGTGACGACGGCCTGCGCGCGCGGACGGGCGTCGAGGTCGTCGCGCTCCGCGTCCGCATCTGCAGACGGAAGGGGCGGCAGACGGCGATGAAGGTCCTCGACCAGGCGCTCCAGGCGCTCCAGCCGGGTCTCCAGGGATGCATCATCCAATCGGCTCATAAGTCCTGCGCTGAACGTCGGACTGGATCCGCTCCTCCGCCTCCACCCACTCGCGCACGCCCGGCGGCATGGGCGGCGACTGCATGGCGTGCCGCGTGGCCGCGACGACCTCCGCCGGGGCCGCGCGCCGCCCGTCCGCGGCCATGAACCGCGCCTTGACGATGGCCACGGCCGCCGTCTCGCCGCCGCGCTCGAATCGCTGCTCCATGTAGAACCAGCGGTCGTCCCAGCACAGCAGCCGCGAGTGCAGCGTAAAGCGCTGGAACAGGTTCAGGGGCCGGCGAAAGCGAACCGTCGCTGACGCCACCACCCCGCCCCACCGCCGCCGGCGCATCTCGCGCACGACGCCCAGGCGCACCAGCAGGTCCACGCGGCCCAGGTCCATGAGCGTGAGAAACCGGCCGTTGTTGAGGTGCAGGTTGGTATCCAGATCGTTGGGCAGCACCCGCAGCGGGACGACGGACTCGTCCAGCGGCCCCAGGCGCGGGCGGCGCAGCGAGCCCAGCAGCACGTACAGCAGCCGGAAGATCAGGTTCACGAACGGGCCTTCGCGCGATGGAAGTGGGCGAAGGTCCGGAATATAGCCCCTCCGGACGGGCAGGTGCAGGGAGGCACCCCGGCAGGGACCGTCCTCTCATCAGCCGGGGGCCGGATCAGCGGCCGCGGCCGGCGATCTCCCACGCGTCCACGACCTCCTCGCCGCGGACGCCGTACAGCCGCTCGTGCAGGTTCACGGAGACGCAGACGTGGTTGGGGACGATGCGCACCCGCTCGCCGATCCGGGGCCGCCAGTCCGTCCCCGACAGGTCGATGATCCCGTGCTCCTCCGACACGCTCTTCACGATGACGTCGGGACGGTCCAGCAGGGCGCCGTAGCCGGTGACGTCCGCGCGGATCTCCTCCTTGGACAGTGCCTTGGCGCCCGCGTCCACGACCACCTGCCCCGGCACGGACGTGGAGACGACGGTGGCCAGGACGGAGTACGCGCACTCGTCCCACGCGCAGGCGCCGATCTCGGCCGTCGTGCGGTCGTTGAAGATGTTGGTCCCCGGCCGCACCTCCGTGAGCCCCTCGATCTCGTGCGAGCGCCAGAACGTGGGCGTGGACCCGCCGCTGACGACGCCCGGCGCCACCCCGGCCGCGTGCAGCGCCTCCAGCGTGCGGCCCACGCGCTCCGAGAGGGCGCGAATGCCGGCGTCCTGCGCCTCCACGCGCATGCGCACGTGGCCGGGGTAGAACATGATGCCGCGGTACTCCACGCCGTCCGTCTCCGCCGCCGCGCGGACGAGGGCCAGGGCATCGTCCGAGGATTGCACGCCCACGCGGCCCATCCCGGCGTCCACCTCCACGAGCACGCCCACGCGCCGCCCCGCCGCGCGCGCCGCCTCCGCCAGCCCCGCCAGCGCCTCGGCTGAATCGAGCCCGACGGTGAGGCGCACGTGCTCCGGCAGGGCCATCAGCCGCTGCAGCTTGGGCCGGCCGATGGGCGGATACGCGAGCAGCAGGTCGTCGACGGCCGTCGCCATGGCCTCCGCCTCGCGCGGCGTGGCGACGGTCACGCCGACGGCGCCCGCGCGCACCTGCGCGGCGGCGAGGGCGGGCGTCTTGTGCGTCTTGGCGTGGGGCCGCCATGCCAGGCCGTGCGCGCGGCAGTACTCCGCCGCACGCTGGAGGTTGGCGTGCATGCGGTCCACGTCCACCACGGCGGCGGGCGTGTCGATGGCGTCGATGGAACGGGGGAGCTCGGTCATCGGGCGCGGCGGTCGAGTGTGGGTTCGATGCCGCAACTTAGGGAACGGCGGAGGGATGCGCGAGGCGTCGGGAGGGCGCCGGCCGATCGGCTGGAAATTGGCAATGGTGTAAAGGAGACGACCCTCTCTGGGGCAGTCCGCGCAGGCGGACTTCGCGACTTTCCAGCGGCGATTTCAATCGCTCCGGCTGCGGCGCTGCGACCTCACGCCGCAATCCGCCATCCACGCGCGCTCACGCTCGAATCCGCTATCCGCGCGGGCTCACATGTGATCCGCCATCCACGCCATCTCACGCTCCGAATCACCCTCCGCGCGGAACCACTTTCGCACTTTCGCACTCCTGCCCTCACGCACTTCCCTTGAACCGCCGCTCGTTCAGGATGGGATCGTTGGGATCCAGGATACCGGGCTTGATCCGGAGGTGCTTGTTCTCGCGCTTGAGGACCAGGTGCTCCTTCATCCGCTGCAGGATGTCGTCGTCCATCTCGTCGCCCGTGGGGGCGGACATCTTGAGGTCGCGCACCTGCTTTTCCACCGGGCGGGCCAGGATCTGGTCCATGTTCTCGGCGAAGAACGACGGCGCGCCCGTCCAGTCGTGGTGCTCGGCCTGCGCGCGGATCACCTCCACGTCCGACGCCAGGTCCTCGGGAAACTCCATCAGCCAGCGCCCGTCGGCGTCGCGCCGGCCCTCCGTCTCCATGAGGATGCGGAACAGCACGCGGTAGTCGGGATCGCCGAAGTCCTCCGGGCCCAGGATCTTGGCCGCCTCCTCGATCCACCGCTCGGAGTGGAACATCATCATCAGCAGGTTGCGCTCGGCGCCCATGCGCACGCGGACCTGCGGGTTGGGGCGCTCGGGCTCGCCGTATCCCCCGCCCCGCCGGTCGCCGAACCCCCGCCGCCGCTCGCCGAACTGCCGGCGCTCGCCGTACTCGCGCCGCTGCCCGTACTGCCCCTGCCCGTACTGCCCCTGCCCGTACTGTCCCTGGCCGTCGCCGTACGGCCGCCCGCCCCCGTACGGCTGCTGCCCCTGCCCCCCGAACTGCCGCTGTCCGCTCCAGTCCTGGAAGGGCGGCTCGTCGTAGTGCCGCGGGGGCTCGTTGGGATACCGGCCGGTGAGGTCCGCCTGGTAGCGCGTGCCGCGCCCGTCGCGCCGGGGCTCGCCCCGCGGATCGAGCGGGACCCGCTGCTCCTCGCTGTCGCCCACCTCCTTCTCCAGCGCGTCCACCGGCACGCCCGTCTTGTCGCTGATGCGCTTGAGGTACAGCCCGCGCACCACGCCGTCGCGCGCCGCGCGGACGGTGGGCAGCAGCACGTCCAGCGCCCGCCGCGTGCCCTTGATGCTGGTGAACAGGCCCTTGCGGTCCAGCAGCTGGACCTTGCGCTCCAGGATGTCGATGGCGTCGTCCAGGTAGCGCCGGAGCGCCGCCTCGCCCTGCGCACGGACGAGCGAGTCGGGGTCCTCGCCCTCGGGGAGGGTGGCGACCAGAACCTCCACGCCGGCCCGCAGCAGCTGGTCGCCGTTGCGGAAGGTGGCCTTGAGGCCGGCCTTGTCGCTGTCGTAAAGGAGGATGGCCCGCGGCGCGAACTGGCCGATGAGCGTGGCCTGCTCGTCCGTCATGGCCGTGCCCAGGGGCGCCACCGCGTGGGGGATGCCGTGCGCGGCCAGCGACACGTAGTCCATGTACCCCTCCACCACCAGCGCCACGCCTTCCTTGCGGATGGCGCCGCGGCTCCACCCCAGGCCGTAGAGCGTGCTGCCCTTGTGGTAGACGGGCGACTCGGGCGAGTTGAGGTACTTGGGCGTGTTCTCGACGGCCTCGAGGATGCGGCCGCCAAAGGCCAGCACGCGCCCGCCCAGGTCCTCGATGGGAAAGATGACGCGGCCGCGAAAGGCGTCGTACGGCTCGCGGCCGGTCTTCTTCGCCTCCTTGACGAGCCCCACGGCCAGCAGGTCGGCGGTGTGGAAGCCTGCCTTGCGCGCGGCTGTCCCGAACTGGTCGAACGACTCCGGCGCCCAGCCCAGGCCAAAGCGCTCGATGGTCTCGGGGATGATGCCGCGGCGGGCCAGGTAGTCGCGGGCCTTTTGCCCGGCGGGCGAGGCCAGCTGGTCGCGGAACCACTTGGCCGCGAAGCCGTTGACCTCGTAGTAGACGAAGTTGGGGTCTTCCTCGCGGTCGCGGCGCTGGTCGCGCTCGTCGGGGATCTCCACGCCCACGCGCGCGGCCACGGCGCGGACGGCTTCCGGGAAGGTCATCCCGGACTGCTTCATGAGAAAGTTGTAGACCGTGCCCGCCTCGCCGCAGACGAAGCACTTGTAGAAGCCCTTGGCGGGGTCCACGGAGAAGTTGGGCCCCTCGCCGCCGTGCAGGGGGCACGGGCCTCGCCACGTCTTCCCGGAGCGCTTGAGGCGCGTGTGCTCCGAGACGACGTCCACGAGGTCGGCGCGCTGCCGGATCTCTTCGACGAGGTGGTCCGGGATGGGCAAGGAACTACGAGTGCGAAAGTGCGAAAGTGCGAAAGTGCGGCAAGGCGCGGGTGCGGGAGTGCGCCCGTGAACC
>NZ_DASURI010000745.1:0-6383 GCF_036280135.1 Longimicrobium sp. | reverse complement strand
CGCTGCTGGACCGGGTCCTTGCCAGGGCGGGAAGATCCTTCGGGGCCGCACGCATCCGTGCACGTTCGAGCTCGTGAGGGCCCCTCAGGAAACAACTAGTTTTCCGGAACCCGGATGGAAACAGCGAAGCCGGCCCCGTGCAGGGAGCCGGCTTCGTCGCATCTGCCGATGACTCGCGATCAGCCGCGGCGGCGGGCGGGGCGCGGGGCGGCGGGGGCCACGTCGGGCGACATCGGACGCGGGACGACAACCGGGCGCTGGGCCACCATCGCGGCGCTGTCCGTCTCCGCGCCAAACACGCGGCGCACGCCCATCCAGGCGCGCACCAGGCTGCTCTGCGGGCGGTCCAGGCTGCTCTCGGTGATCTGCCCGCGGCCGCTGCTGGCGTGCACGTAGCGGCCGTTGCCCACGTACACGCCGATGTGCGTGACGCGGTTGCCGCGGCCGAAGGTGAGCAGGTCGCCGGGGCGCAGCTGGCTGGGATCGCGGGGGATCTCCTGCCCCACGCGGGCCTGCTGGGCGGCCGTGCGCGGCAGGTTCACGCCAAAGGCGCGAGCCAGGTACTGCGTGAATCCGCTGCAGTCAAAGCCGCTGGGCGACGTGCCGCCAAAGACGTAGCGGCGCCCGAGCTGCTGCCGGGCGAGCGCGACGACGGAATCGCGGCGGGCTTCGATGGTAAAGCGGGGAGCGTCCGTGTTTCTGGCCAGCGGGCCTTCCTGGGCCAGCACGACCGTGGGGACGAGGAGGACGGGAAGCAGGAGCGCGCGAAGCGCGTTTCCACGGTTCCGGGTCATTCGTTCACGGGGTTTGGGTCCACGTTCCCGGCGCCAGGAAACAGAAGTTCCGCGTGGGCGTCCCTCCTCCACGCGAGAGGACTCCAGGAACGGCCGCGGCGGCGCCGGACGGGTACGATCAGAAACTGCTCGGGTTGAACGGGCGGCAACCTAGACCGCGTATGGGAGGGCGTCAACACCTTCGGTTTCGCTGATCCCGTAGCATGTTGCGGTGCATCGGCTTGCGGATTCGTCTTCGGGTAGGCGGATAAGGCGGTGTGGACAGACGGGCGGGCGCGCGGCATCTTGCGCGGACCCGAAGTGGATCCGCTCGGTGTCCGCTTCCCGCGCATCCGCATCCATCCACCCGTCCGACCCGACCCATGCGCAGACTGCTCGCCGTACTCGCGCTGCTGGCCACCGCGCTCGTCCCCGCATCCGCCGCGGCCCAGGCGGACGTGGGGGCGCTGCGGCGCACGCTGGAGGAGATCATCCGGCCGTACGAGGGCACGGTGGGGGTCAGCATCCAGAACCTGGCGACGGGGCAGACGCTCTCCATCCGCGGCGACGAGAAGTTCCCGTCCGCGTCGCTCATCAAGGTGTCGGTCCTGGTGGCGCTGCTGGACGAGGTGCGGCGCGGCGCCATCCGCCTGGACGATCTCATCACCATGATCGCCCGCGACCAGGTGGGCGGCAGCGGTGTGCTGCAGCACTTTCACAGCGGCCTGGGCATCACCGTGGAAGACGCGGCGCGGCTGATGATCATCATCTCCGACAACACCGCCACCAACCTCGTGCTGGACAAGGTGCCCATGCGCACGGTGTGGGCGAAGATGGACTCGCTGGGGCTGCCCGCCACGCGCATTCACAGCAAGACGTTCCTGCGGAACACCAGCGTGGCCATGGACAGCTCCGTCCGCTACGGTCTGGGCGTCACCACGCCGGACGAGACGGTGCGGCTGTTCGCCCTGCTGCACCAGGGACGCGCCGTGTCGCCGCGGATGGACTCGCTGGCGCTTTCCATCCTGCGGCAGAACGAGGACTGGAACAAGCTCGTGCGCTGGCTGCCCGACGGCGCCACGGCCGCGCACAAGACGGGCGACGTGGACCAGTCGCGCAACGACTGCGGCATCCTGTACGGCCCCGACGCGCCGGTGGCCGTCTGCGTGATGACGCGCGAGAACCGCGACACCTCGTACGCGACCGACAACCCCGTCAACCTGCTGATGGCGCGCATCGGGGTGGAGGTGTATCGCTTCTTCAATCCCTCCGCGCCGGCGGCAGTGATCCCGAGCTTTCAGGGAATAGGGAACAGGGAATAGGGAATAGCGGGCCCGGAACGGATCATTCCGGGCCCGCCTTGTTCGCTCCGGCGCATGGGATTAGGATTGCGGCGCCGATCATCCGTTTCCCCGCCTGACGCTTTCCCGTCCTGCCGATGAACTACGTATCCTCCCCCGACGTGCTCGTCGGAACGCTGCTGGATTCCACGGGCACGGTGCTGCTCACGGCCATCGCGTTCGCGGTGCTGGGGCTGGTCGCGGGCGTGGGGCTGATGATCGTCTGCCGGCGGCGGGGGATGCTGCGGCGCGACGTTCCGGCGTGGGCGTGGGCCGCGCGGCTGCACTTTGTCTACGTGCCGCTGCTGATGCTCACGCTGGGCGGGGCGCTGGGCAGCGTGTACGGCGCGCACCGCGTTACGCGGCGCGCCATCGACCACGGCTCCGCCTCCATGCTGGCGTACGCGCACGGATACCTGCCGGCCCTGCAGGCGTCCATCGACGCGACCATCGGCGCGCGGGGCGACGGCGAGCCCGTGACCGTGGAAACGCTCATCGCCCGGCAGATGCAGACGGACCACGTGCGCAACCGGTTCGCGCGCGCGGCCCTGTACCAGCTGAACGTCGCCATCGTCCACCACGCCATCGACCAGGTGAACGCGCCCGAGGCGGCGCGGCGCCCCATCGAGGCCCTGCGCCACCTGGACCTCGCGAAGGTGGAGCCGCGCATGTACGAGATGCTGCCGCGTACCCTGCACGCTACCGCCAACGCGTACTACATGGGCAAGTACCTGTTCGTATGGATGCTCTTCGCGCCCTTTCTGCTCATCCCCGTGGCCGAGTACGCGGCCCACCACGTCTACCGCCGGCGCCGGAACACTGAGCGGTGCGCCGTGCCGGACGGTGCGGTGATCCCCAACTCCCGGGAATAGGGAATAGCGGGACGGGGCGGATGGACCGCGGCGAGGTGGCGGGATGGACCGCGGCGGGGTGGCGAAGTCCGCGCCGGAGCGAATGAATTCGCCGCTGGAAACTCGCGAAGTCCGCCTGCGCGGACTGCCCCAGAAGAGGCCGCTCCGGTGCACCGGAGCGGCCTTTCGCGTTTACCCGCTCGGGCCGGGTGCCTGCCAACGCTGCAGGGAGGCCGTTCGAAGTCTACACCCTCTCCCGCGCAGTTTGCGGGAGAGGGTGCGAGCGACAGCGAGCGGGTGAGGGCCTACTCCGCGTCCGGCAGGGTCTCCGGCGCGCCGTCCTCGATCCACACGCTCTTGATGTTCACGAACTCGTGGATCCCGAACTCGCCCAATTCCCGCCCGTAGCCGGATTGCTTGACCCCGCCGAACGGCAGCCGCGGATCGCTCGCCACCATCGCGTTCACGTACGTCATCCCCGCCTCGATCTCGTCGACAAAGCGGCGCCGCTCGTCCTCGTCGCGCGTCCACACGCTGCTGCCCAGCCCGAACACGGAATCGTTCGCCAGCGCGATGGCCTCGTCGATCCCCGCCGCGCGAAAGATCGTGGCCACGGGGCCAAAGACCTCCTCGTGGTACGCAGGCGCGTCCTCCGGCACCTCCGACAGCACCGTGGGCGGATAGAAGAAGCCCGGCCCCTCCATCGGCTCGCCGCCCGTGAGCACGCGCGCGCCCGCCTTCACGGACGCACGCACCTGCTCGGCCACCTCGTCGCGGATGGCGGCCGTGGCCAGCGGGCCCACGTCCGTGCCGTCCGCCATGGGGTCGCCCACGCGCAGCCTGCGCATCTCCGCCACGAAGCGCTCGGCGAACGCGTCCGCCACCTCCGCGTGCACGATGAAGCGCTTGGCGGCGATGCAGCTTTGCCCGTTGTTGATGCAGCGCGCCCTGGCCGCCGTGCGCGCGGCGGCGTCCAGGTCCGCGCTGGGCATGACGATGAACGGATCGCTGCCGCCCAGCTCCAGCACCGTCTTCTTGAGGTTGCGCCCGGCCCGCTCCGCCACGCTCTGCCCCGCCGGCGTGCTGCCCGTGAGCGTCGCGGCGGCCACGCGCGGATCGTCCAGGATGCCCGCCACGGCGTCGGAGCCAATCAGCAGCGCCTGGAAGACGCCCTCCTCGAAGCCCGCGCGGAGAAAGATCTCCTCGATGGCCAGGGCGCACTGCGGCACGTTGGACGCGTGCTTGAGCAGCCCCACGTTGCCCGCCATCAGTCCCGGCGCGGCAAAGCGGAAGACCTGCCAGAACGGGAAGTTCCACGGCATCACGGCCAGCACCGCGCCGATGGGGAGAAAGTGCACCTCGCCGCGCGCCGTGCCGCCCACGTCCACGGGCCGCGCGGCCAGCATCCGCTCCGCGTGGTCGGCGTAATGGCGGCACACCCAGGCGCACTTCTCGGCCTCGGCGCGGGCGGCCGCGAGCGTCTTGCCCATCTCCATCGTCATCAGCCGCGCCCACTTTTCCTTCTCCGCGTCCAGCAGCTCGCCGGCGCGGCGCATCTTCTCCGCCCGCTGGGCAATGGACGTGCGCCGGTGACGGCTGAAGGCATCGGACGCGCGCTGCAGCTTGTGCTCGAGCTGCTCCGGCGTGAGCGCGTCGAAGGTCCGCAGCGTTTCGCCCGTGGCGGGATTGATGGTGGCGATGGGCATCGGTCGGCCTGGCTCCGGCTCTGGATTTCGGTGGATGACGTGCGCCGCATCCTATCCTGCGGCGTCGCGCTGCCCGCGGCAACCGGACACCGATCGGCGGATGCGGATTATCCACGATTCCTGCCGACGATGGTCCCGGGCCGCGGGCGATGGATGCGGCCGATCACCCGCCCTTGGCCGGCGATTCCAGCCCCGCGGCCTCGGCCACGAGCGCCGCGGCGGCGGCCCAGTCCAGCTCGCCCCGGCCGCGCGCCACGCCGCTGAGCATGCGGTCGTGCACCACGCCGGCCACGGGCATGGGCACGGCGGCCGCGTCCGCCGCGGCCAGCACCAGGCGCACGTCCTTGAGCCCCAGCTTCATCGGGAACCCCGGCGGCGTCCACCGCTCCGACGCCACGAGCCTGGCATAGCCGGGAAGGATGGGCGAGCCCAGCAGCGTGCCGGAGAGCACCTCCTCCAGCGCCGATGCCTCCACGCCGGACTTGCGCGCCAGGGCGAACGCCTCGCCCAGCACCTCCACCATGCTGGCGAGCAGGAAGTTGCCGCACAGCTTGACCACGTGCGCGGCGGGCGCGTCGTCGCCCATCCAGAACGTGCGCTCGCCCAGCGCGTCCAGCAGGGGGCGCACGCGCTCCGCCACGTCCGGCGCGCCCGCGGCCACGATCTTGAGCCGCCGCCCCTCCGCCGCGTCCGGCCGCCCGAAGACGGGCGCCGCCACGTAGCCCTGCCCGCGCGCCGCGTGCGCTTCCGCCAGCCGCCGCGACAGCGCCACGCTGATGGTGGCCGCGCAGACGTGCACGGCGCCGGCCGGCAGCGCGTCCAGCAGTCCCTCGTCGCCGAACACGGCCTGTTCCACCGCCGCGTCGTCCGCCAGCATGGTGATGACGGCCTCCACGCCGCGCGCGGCCTCGGCGGGCGTGTCGGCCACGGTGGCGCCCTCGACCGCCTCAGCGCGGGCGCGGGTGCGGTTCCACGCCGTGACCTCGTGGCCGGCGGCAACCAGATTGCGCGCCATGGGCAGTCCCATGGCGCCCGTCCCCAGAAACGCGATCCGCATTCGTCCTCTTTCCCCCGGGTTCCGTGATCTCCGGGTTCGCCCCTGGAAGGACGATGCCGCGGGCGCGACAGGTCCGAGAGCAACGGCATTCTCACGCAGAGCCGCGGAGGACGCAGAGTACCCCGGTCCACGCGGGAACCGGGGTACTTCGCGCGTAGCGGGCCTGAACGGGATCGGGATCGGCGGATTCAGCTCACGACGGCGTACAGCCGCAGGACGGGGGGTGACGACAGCGGGTCGGCGGCACGGACGCCCTCGAACAGGCGGCCCAGCCCATAGGTGCGCCGGCGGTCGGACGCGCGCTCGGCGTCGTAGCGCGGCAGCCACGCGGGCACGCCCTCCGGCCGCAGGTCCAGGCGGTACAGCGAGGGCGGCGCTTCCCGGCCGCGGGTGATGAAGTCCACGTCGAACGGGTCGTCCCGGGGCCGCAGCAGCGCCTGGCCCACCCCGGACGGCATCCACGGCACGGCCGCCGAATCGTCCCCCAGCCCGCGGACGTGCAGGTGGGGAACCAGGCGCCGGCCGCGCAGGGCCATCCACGCGCCGCGCCCCCGCGGCGACGTGGTGTCGTCCACGACGATGCGGACACGCACGGGCTGGTTGTCGGCCACGGCGCCGCGCACCCGGGCAATGGGCGCGCGACCGGCGCCGCGCGA
>NZ_DASURI010000744.1:0-2695 GCF_036280135.1 Longimicrobium sp. | reverse complement strand
GTTGACGAGGGTCCAGTGCACCAGGTCCCGCGAGTGCAGGATGGGCAGCGCGGGAAAGGCGTTGAAGCTGGACGCCGTCATGTAGTAGTCGTCGCCCACGCGCACCACGTCCGGGTCCGAGTAGTCGGCGAAGACGATGGGATTGCGATAGCGGCCCGGCCCCGCGTCCGGGCTCCACGCCTGCGACGCCAGGGGAAACGCGCCCAGCAGCGCGCACAGGACGACGAGGGACGGGCGTAGCTTCATCATCCGCGGGATCCGAAGATGCAGTTTGTTCCCACTCAGAACAATATTACGCAATGTAACGCCGGGCCTCCGCTGGGCGCAACACGCCGTGGACGCATGACGACGCGCGCGACAGATTGCGGATCGTGCATCCATCTCACATCCACCGGGACCGAACCGCCATGGCCAGCATCGCCACCATCGGATACGAAGGCAGCAACGTGCAGAACTTTCTGGACGCGCTCAAGGCGGCGGACGTGGAGCTGCTGGTGGACGTGCGCGCCGTGGCCAGCTCGCGGCGCCCGGGGTTCAGCAAGACGCGGCTGGCCGAGAACGCGCGCTCCATCGGCGTCGACTACCTGCACCTGCGCGGACTGGGCACGCCGGCCGAGGGCCGCGCCGCCGCCCGCGCCGGCCACCACGCCGAGATGCAGGCCGTCTTCGCCGAGCACTTGGCGACAGAGCAGGCGCAAACGGAGCTGCACGCCCTGGCGGAGCTGGTGCGCGCCGGCCGCCGCGTGTGCCTGCTGTGCTTCGAGGCGGACCCCGCCCACTGCCACCGCACCCTCGTGGCCGATGCGCTGCGGGAGCTCGTCCCCGCCACCGTCACCGACCTCCGCCCTGATCGCGAAGACGACTGAGCACGGGAAGATCGTTGATCGATTCGTGTACTCTCGTGTACTATGTTGTCAGTTAGCCACTGATTCTAGCAATAACTGTCAACATGCTGCCACTTGAACTGCAGACGCCCCGCGAGATGGCGGGGATGCTGGCGCGGCACGTTAAGGAGCTGCGCCTGTACCGCGGCTGGACGCAGGAAGAGACGGCGGAGCGCGCGGGGCTCACCCTGGCGACGTACCGCCGCTTCGAGCGCACGGGCCACATCGCGCTGGAGCGCCTGCTCAAGCTCGCCGTGGTGCTGGATGCGCGAGGCGGCTTCGACCAGTTGTTCGCGCGGCCCCCGGCACGTTCCATCAAGGAACTGGAGAAGCTCGCCGCGGCCGAAACGCGTCAACGGGGAAGGCGGCGTGATGCGCGCGCTTGACGTTGCCCTCACGTGGGGCGAGGACGAGATCGCCGTCGGCACGCTCGTCGAGCGGAATCGCGCGATCTACTTCGAGTACGACGCGGCGTTCCTCGCCAATCCCCTCCCCCTCTCTCCGTTCAAGCTGGCTGTCAAAGCCGGGCTGGTGGAGCACACGGATCGCGATTTCGCGGGCGTGTTCGGCGTGTTCAACGACTCGCTGCCGGACGGCTGGGGCCTGCTTCTGATGGACCGCGAGTTCCGCAAGCAGGGGCTGAACCCGGCCGCCGTCTCGCCGCTGGACCGGCTGGCGTACATCGGCACGCGGGGAATGGGCGCGCTCACGTATCATCCGCCCACCGCTGCGGATGACGATGAGCGGCTGGGTGTGGACCTGGACGCCATCGCGCGCCAGGCAGAGCGCATCCTGGAAGGCAGCGCCGAAGACGTGCTCCCGGCGCTGCGCATCGCGGGCGGCTCGCCGGCCGGCGCGCGGCCCAAGGTGCTCGTGGGCGTGGCGGATGACGGACGGCTGCTCGCCGGCACAGCGGACCTGCCACCAGGCT
Organism: Longimicrobium sp.; assembly: GCF_036280135.1. Lineage (GTDB taxonomy): Bacteria > Gemmatimonadota > Gemmatimonadetes > Longimicrobiales > Longimicrobiaceae > Longimicrobium. The sequence continues at coordinate 880 of NZ_DASURI010000744.1, read as the reverse complement.
ACCGGCACTACCTCGTGAAGTTCAACGCGCGCGAGGACGCGCCGGACATCGGCGCGGTGGAGGTCGCGTACTCGGCGATGGCGCGCGAGGCCGGCGTGGATGTGCCCGCCGCGCGGCTGTTCGAGACGCGCGACGGCGGGCGCTACTTCGGCGCGGAGCGGTTCGACCGCGCGGGGAACGAGCGCATCCACATGCACACGCTCAGCGGCCTGCTGCACGCCAGCCACCGTGTCCCCTCGATGGACTACGAGGGTTTCCTGCGCGCGACGCACGTCCTTACGCAGCACGCGCGCGAGCTGGAGGAGGCGTTTCGGCGGATGGTGTTCAACGTGCTGGCGCACAATCGCGACGACCACGTCAAGAACTTCTCGTACCTGATGGGCCGCGAGGGCCAGTGGCGGCTGGCGCCCGCGTACGACCTCGTGTTCTCCGACGGGCCGCGCGGCGAGCACACGATGGCCGTTGCCGGCGAGGCACGCCGCCCAAGTGTACGCGACATGCTGCGCGTGGCCGAGGCCGCCAGCGTGGACGCTGGACGCGCGCGGCAGATCATCGAGCAGGTGCGTGACGCCGTGTCGCGGTGGCCGCACTTTGCCCGCGAGACCGGCGTGCCGGACGGCAGAATCCAGGAGATCGGGCGCGTTCTCGCCACGCTGGGACGGTAAGCCGATCGCGTGGATTGGCGAAATACGGCGGGATGTGTTGCGCGGTACGCGACGGAGAGGTCATGTTGGCCGTGTGGATCTGCCCCGATTGCAAGGACACCGGGTTAGTGGGGATCAAGCGGCTTTTGGAAGCGACGCGCGCGTCGCTTCCAAAAGCCGCTTGTCGAACTCCGCCGGCGTCAGGTACTCCAGGCTGGAGTGCCTGCGGTGGCGGT
>NZ_DASURI010000743.1:0-12571 GCF_036280135.1 Longimicrobium sp. | reverse complement strand
CTTGCCGTGGTCCACCTTCGTCTGCCCGCCGATGGTGTACGTCATCACCGTGGTCCCGCGCTCCAGGGCGTAGTCCCCGAAGTACTGCACCTCGTCGATCCGCGCCACGATGGACTGGTACTTCACCGCCGTGAACGCGCCGGCCAGCGCCTGCTCGATCTCCGCGCGTCCGTTCAGCGCGGGCACGCCGGGCAGCAGCAGCACGGCGTCTTCCGCGAACAGGGCCGCGGCCCCGGCGGCGTCCCCCGCCACGAACGCGGCGATGAGCGTCTCGTTGTTGCGCTCGATGGCGGCGCGCACGCCGGCCGGCGCCACGGCCTGCGACGCGGATGGCGCGGCGGCGGCCGTGGTCTGCTCGGCGGCACCGGTGGGCGCGGCACCGCACGCGGCCAGGATGACGAAAGGAATGGCGCGGACGAAGCGAAGGGTGCGGACGGGATAGGACATGGGTTGCTCCAGACGGATGATCAGGGATGAGGCGTGCGCCGCGTGCCCGGAGGGGCCGGGCACCGGATCATCGCACGCACGATCCGTTGGAGGGATGTTGTCGACAAAAGGTTGGAACGCGGCTTCAGATCATCGCGCCCAGCAGGATCGCCGCGCCGCCGGCGAGGGTCACGCGCACGTTGTCGTCCAGCGGCAGCGGCGCGAACTCCACCGACGCCGCCACCAGCGCGCCGAGGAGGGCGCCCGCCAGGGGGACGGCGGCGGGCGCGAGCATCCACATCCCCAGCCCCACGGCCAGGTCCGTCGCGAGGCCCGCCCCGAAGCCCTCCCAGCTCTTGCCCCACGCCGTCCGCCGCCGTCCCCACCGTTTGCCCACGAGCGCCGCCGCCGCGTCGCCCAGGCCGTTGAAGAGCATGGCCGCGACGGCCACGGGCTTGGGAAAGAGGAGGAGAGCGGCCGCGTACGCCAGCGCCATCCACGTGGCGCCGGCCAGCCCGCGCCGTTCGTGAGCGCGCAGCAGGGTGCGCGTGCGGCGGAGGAAGTGGTAGCGGAACGGGCGGATGCGGTGCCGCGCGACGTCGATGGCCAGCGCCAGCGCGGCCACGGGCACCAGCACGGCGACGGCCACGGGGCGCGGCACCAGCCAGACGAGCAGCGGCACCGCCGTGGACGACACGTGAATGGCCTTGCGGGCCAGCTCGCGCCTCATGCGCGGCGGCCCGCGGAGTGAATGCGGGGCATGCGCCCCAAGCTAGGCCGTCAGCGCGGCGAGAGAAAGCCGGCCAGCAGCTCGTTCACGCGGTCGGGCGCCTCCGCCGGCACCCAGTGGCTCACGCCGGGAACGCGCTCGATGCGGATTCCCGGCACCCATTCGTCCAGCCCCTCCGTCAGCCGGATGGAGAGCGCCTGGTCCTGTTCGCCCCAGATGAGCAGCGTGGGCGTGGTGATGGCGCGCGCCGGCGGGCCGGGATACCGCGCGGCGGCCCGGTAGTAGTTGATCATGGCCGTGATGGCGCCGGGCCGCGCCGCCGCCTCGCGGTAGCGGCGGATGTCCTCGTCCGAGAACGCGCCGGGCCGCACGGACGACGCGCGAAAGATGCGCCCCAGCAGGGCGAAGTCGTTCGCGCGAAAGGCCGCTTCGGGGAGCAGGGGCACCTGGAACGCGGCCGCGTACCACGAGCGCAGCATCTGGTCCGGCGTCATCAGCTCGCGGCGAAAGGCCTGGGGATGCGGGGCGTTGATGATGACCAGCCGGTCGATCTGCTCCGGCGCGATCATGGCCAGCCACCATGCCACCACCCCGCCCCAGTCGTGGCCGACCACGTGCGCCCGCTCCACGCCCAGGTGGCGGATGAGGCCGCGGACGTCGTCCACCAGCTTTTCGATGCGATACGCCTCCACGCCCTCCGGCTTCTCGGAGAGGTTGTAGCCGCGGAGGTCCGGCGCCACGGCGCGGTAGCCCATCCCCGCCAAGGCGGCGAGCTGGTGGCGCCACTCGTACCAGAATTCGGGGAATCCGTGCAGCAGCAGCACGGGGGGCCCCTCCCCCGCCTCTACCCAGTGCAGGCGCACGTTGTTGACCACCGCCTCGTGGTGCGTCCACCCCGCCTCGTTCCCCATCGCCGCGCTCCCCTCGCTGATCGTCTCTGATTTCGATCATCCAGGTCCAGGCAACGACGGGGCCGCGAGACCAACAGCAATTTTTCACGCAGAGGGAGCAGAGGCAGCAGAGTACTTCAGCCCGCGCGGAACTGGGGTACTCTGCTGCCTCTGCTCCCTCTGCGTGAGAATGCAGTTCAGTTTTTCGGATCAGGCGTCGGTGTCGGCCAGCTCGAAGTTCAGGCGCGCCCACTCGACGATGTCGTGCACGCAGCGCAGGGCACGCGTGCTGGAGCCATGCGCCACCCGCACACGCAGGGCGGCCGCGTTCCAGTTGCAGCCGTCCGGGTCCGGATAGGGGCGCCGCAGCAGGCCCGCCTCCACCACCAGCCCCTCGCAGTCGGAGCGGTCGCTCAGCTGGCCGTTGATGATGCGCACCAGCTGCTCGGACGAGACCAGCTGCCGGGCCCGCAGGCGCGCGTTCTGGGCGCGGCGCTCGGCGGGCGTGGTGGGGCGCCCGGGGATGGCGCGGGCGATGAACATCTCACGGGTTGCGATCATGGCGATCCTCGGGGTGGGGAGCTCGCCCCGTCTGAACGCAATCCGGGTGCTCGAACCTGGAATCAGCGTAATCCCATCCCTGGAAAGGAGTTGCGGCTGCGGAGGGTGCCGCGTGACCGCCCGGATTGCGTTCGGTCTCGCGACAGTGTGCGGAATCTGGACAGGTATGAAGGACTGACGAGACATCCGTCCGCACGTCACTCGTCCAAAGACATCCGCCCCTCCCGCGGCTGGGCGGAAGGGGCGGATGACCGTCGTCGGGGACGGAAATCACTCCGGCGGGAGATCCTCGTCCTCGGGGGGCGCGGGATGCAGGGGGAGGGTGAAGAAGAAGGTGCTCCCCGCCCCCTCGGCGCTTTCCAGCCAGATGCGGCCGCCGTGCGCCTCCACGATGCCGCGCGAGATGGCCAGGCCCAGCCCCGCGCCGTGGCGGTTGGCCGTGCGCGACTTCCAGAACCGGTCCCACACCAGGCCCTGGTTCTCCGGCGCGATGCCCGGACCCGTGTCGCCCACGGCGAACCGCACCTCGTCGGGCGCGGCCCGCACGCGCAGCGTCACCCGGCCGCCCGCGGGGGTGAACTTGACGGCGTTGCCCAGCAGGTTGGCCAGCACCTGCAGCACGCGGTCGCGGTCGCCCTCCACCTCGGGCACGTCGGGCTCCACCTCGGCCACGAGCTCCAGCCCCTTTTCGCCAGCCAGCGGCGCGAACGCCTCCACGGCCTCGGAGACCACGGCGCCGGGGTGCCAGCTGTCCCACTCCACGGAAAGCTGCCCCTGCTCGATGCTGGCCACGTCCAGCAGGTCCTGCCGCAGCCGCTGCATGCGCCGGGCAAGGTCGCGCACGCTGCTCACGCGCTGCCGCACGTCCTCCGCGTCCGGCGGCAGCGTCTTGAGCAGCACGGTGGTGTTCACGACGATGGCGCTGAGCGAGTTGCCCAGGTCGTGCGACACCACGTGCAGCACGTCCTCGCGGGCGCGGACGGCGGCCTGCGCGGCGCCCGTGGCCTCGCGGGCCTGCTCCAGCGCCTGGGCCAGGGCGCGCTCGGCCTCCTTGCGGTCCGTCACGTCGCGCAGCACGGCCGTGAACAGCCGCTGCGCCCCCAGCTCCAGCTTGGAGATGCTGGCCTCGGCCGGAAACTCCTCGCCGTTCTTGCGCACGCCGAAGATCTCCTGCCGCTCGCCCATGCGCTTGGCCACCACGGGCCCCTCGGCAAAGCGGCGCACGTGCTCGCCGTGGCGGTCGCGGGCGTAGCCGGGGAGAAGGACGTTCAGGGGCTGGCCCACGATCTCGTGCTGCTTCCAGCCGAACACGGCCTCGGCACCGCGGTTGAAGTGGACGATGCGCTGGGTCTCGTCCACGGAGACGATGGCGTCGCTGCTGATGGAGATGATGCCCGAGAACTTGCCCTCCGAGGCGCGCAGGGCCTCTTCGGCGCGGATGCGCTCGGTGATGTCGCGCAGGACGACGGCGTAGCCGGGCAGCCGCCGGCCGTCGGGGTGCTCCAGGGGCGCCATGATGACGTGGGCCAGCACCCGCGTGCCGTCGGCGCGCAGGCGCCAGCCCTCCACCTCGAAGCGGCCCGCCTGCGCCAGCCGCAGCTCGCGCTCGGGGCGGCCCAGCTGCACGTCCTCGGGGGGATAGAAGACGGACACGTGCCGGCCCGTCACGTCGTCGTCGGCAAAGCCCAGCACGGCCCGGGCACCGGGGTTCCAGCTGCACACGCGGCCCTGCGCATCCAGGGCGAAGATCGCCTCGTCACGTACGCATTCCAGCAGAAGCCGGCTCAGCTCATCGTGGGTCGGGGTCATTCCGTGAACGGGCTCTTATCACATTCGGGGTGGATGACGAGGCTGCAACGTACGACGCAGGTATGCAGTCCGGAAGCCCGCCCATCGAACATTTCCCTACACAAAGATTGGGCGGACTCCCACACGGCCGGATTGCCGGTCCCGACAGTGGCGCGCCCCTGCCCGCGCCATATTGGTGCCACGATGGGCGAGCAGCCTTGGCGGCTCGGTCCCGGGCGAGAATGGCAAGGAGGTGCGCGTGAACGCCGGAACCATACACCAGGGCTGGGCCACGCGGCTGCGCGAGTTTTCCAGCCGCAACGCGGGCCGGAGCACCCGGCTGGAGATCGACCACGACGAGCTGGGCGCGCAGTGGCTGGAGGTGGCGCTCACGCTGCGGGGCGTGGGCGTGGACCCGCGTGACGGCCGCGTGGAGATCATGCTGGACGACGGCGAGCGTGCCGGCGCGCACCTCACGCACAGCATTCGCGCCGTGACGGACGTGGCCGTGCTGGCGGGCGCCGACGGCCGCGACCAGGTGCTGCGCATCGCTCATCCCGGCGGCCAGAGCCTGCTCACGCTCGTGTAACAACAAAGCGAATGCAGTTCGCGCGGCCTTGACAGGATTCCGGCGGCGCGTTTAACCTCCGGGAGCGCCGAAAGCCAATTTTCGGCATCGCGGACCTGGAACTGAAACCCATGCGCGCCCGCCTCTTCGCCACGTGTTGCTGTCGCTGCGCCTCTCCCCAGGGAGAGTCGGAGGGACGCGCGCGTGCACTGGCAGGCGTGTAGACCGGGCGGATCCACATCCCCCGCGTGCCCATCCGGCCCTTCCCCACGGGAGGGCTTTTTTCGTTCCTGGAACTCGACCTTCAGACCCGCGCCGACCCGATGTTCGCGACCGTGACGCTGCCCCTGGCCTGTTGTCGTGGATGCCGCCCGCCCCCGGGAGAAGCCCGGGTGCGCGCGTCCACCGGGCGCGCCACCTGACCCGACGACACCGGCCCCCGCCGCCGGTCCCTCGCCCGCCGGCTCTCTCCCCGACCGAGAGAGCCGGCTTTTGTTTATCCTGAATCGAGGTACCATGCAACTCGGACTGATCGCAAACCTGGGCGTCTTTGCCCTGGCGCTCGCGTGGCTGGCGCGCCGGCGGTCGCGCGGCGCGTCGCTTTCCAGCACCGTGCTCATCGGCCTGCTGCTGGGCGTGGTGGCCGGCGCGGCGCTGCAGCTGGCGTACGGCCACGGCAGCGACACCGTCACGGGCACCGTGCGCTGGATCAACCTGGTGGGCGGCGGCTACGTGCGGCTGCTGCAGATGATCGTCACGCCGCTCGTCCTCGTCAGCATCCTCTCCGCCGTCACTCGCCTGGACGACGCGCGCTCGCTGGGACGCATCAGCGCCGGCGTGCTGGGGACGCTCATGCTCACGACGGCCGCCAGCGCCGTGATCGGCATCGGCGTGGCGCGGCTGTTCGGGCTGTCGGCGCGGGGGCTGGTGCAGGGCGCGCGCGAGCTGGAGCGGGGCGCCGCCATCCAGAAGAGTGCCGGCGAATTCGGCGCGCTGGACGTGCCGGAGATGCTGCTGGGCTTCATCCCCACCAACCCGTTCGCGGACCTGGCGGGGGCGCGGCCCACGTCGCTCATCGCCGTCGTCGTGTTCGCCTCGCTGCTGGGCATCGCGGCGCTGGCCCTGCGCCGCGAGAACCCCGGGACGGGCGGCCGCGTGATCGCTGCCATCGCCGACGTGCAGGCGCTCGTCGTCCGCCTGGTGCGCATGGTCATCCGCCTGACCCCGTACGGCGTGCTGGCGTTGATGACGAAGGTCGTGGCCACGTCCAATCCCGCGGACATCCTGGGGCTCATCCGCTTTGTCCTGGCGTCGTACCTGGGGCTGGGGCTGATCCTCGTGGCCCACGCGGCGCTCCTGGCGCTGGCGGGCATCAACCCCGTGGATCACTTCCGAAAGACGTGGCCCGTGCTGACGTTCGCGTTCAGCTCGCGGTCCAGCGCGGCCGCCATCCCGCTGAACGTGGAGACGCAGACCAGCCGCCTGGGCGTGCCGCCGGCCATCGCCAACTTCGCGGCCAGCTTTGGCGCCACCATCGGGCAGAACGGGTGCGCGGGGCTGTACCCGGCCATGCTGGCGGTGATGATCGCGCCCACCGTGGGCATCGACCCGGGCAGCCCGCAGTTCCTGGGGACGCTGGTGCTGGTGGTGACGCTGAGCTCGTTCGGGATCGCGGGGGTGGGCGGGGGCGCCACGTTCGCGGCCATCCTGGTGCTCAGCACGCTCAACCTGCCCGTGGCGCTGGCCGGCCTGCTGATCTCCATCGAGCCGCTGATCGACATGGGCCGCACGGCCGTGAACGTGAGCGGGGCCATGACCGCCGGTGCCGTGACGAGCCGCCTCCTCGGCCAGACGGTCTCCGAGCCGCTCGCCGACCGAGGTCCGCTGCCCGCCGCGGATCGCCCCGGTGCTGATCGCCCGTCCGCCGCCCCCCGCGCCGCGACGGATCGCGCCCTGTCGCCGATCGGGTGAGGGTGGCGGGCTGGGTGATCGAGGAGGAGAGGGTGATCCGGGAGGAGCGGGTGAGGAGCACGAAGGCGGGCTCCCCACCCCGGCGGGGACGAGAGGGAATGGCCGGCCTCCCAGCCCGGCAGGATCGAGAGGGGTGGCCGGCATCCAGCCCCCGGCGAATGAATTTGCGGCTTCGCGGCTATGACCCCGCAATGTCGGCCTGCGCCGACGGCTCATGCCGCGCGCGGGGTGATGTGCACCGGAGCGGAGCTCGCGCCATTGATCGTGCACGATGGCGGAGTGTGGAGGATGAAGTTCTCCCCCTCCCCCGCGACAGCGGGGGAGGGGGCGGGGGGAGGGGGCCTCTCGCCCGTGCGGCGAACTCCGCGTATCGCACGAAGGTCTCCCCCTCTCCGCGAGAAACGAGCGGGGCGGGGGCCGGGGGGGAGGGGCGGCCCGCTGCCGGCGTGATCCATCCCTCTCCCTCTCATCCCCCCGCTCCCCGTCCGTCCCGTCCCGAAATCCGCGATTTCCCACGATCCGCATCCATCCGTTCCGCCGCATTCCCGCAAGTGGATGCGGCGGATCGGCTTGTACGAAAGTCTTGGAGATGCGCACGGCTCCCGCCTAAATTGCTCGCACTGCTCCGCCGTCCGGGAGCAGCCGCGAAGGCGCACCGCCGGCCGCCGTCCATCCTTCCCGCGGCGGCCCCACACTCCACCCCGGAGCACACCATGGCCGCGGATCACCACTTTGGCCCCATCCCGCCCTACGGCGTCGCCATCCGCGAGGCGATGGCGTCCGGCGACAGCAGCCGCTCGCGCGCGGTGATCGACGCCGCCAAGCGCTGGCTGCAGGACAACCCCGGCCACGAAAAGCAGGGCGAGGTGCACGCCGCCCTCCGCGAGGCCGAAACCAACAGCTGAACCGCGCCGGGCAGACGCGCCTCGCGCGTCCGCCGTCCGCGCGCACCCCATCCGCCACCGCGCGAACACGTCGCGCGGGCGGCGTGATTCGCGGAAGCATCATCCCGCGTCCTTTTCATCCATCCCCCGGAGCGAACTCCCATGTCCCAGTCCGACAGCGTGCAGGGCACCGTGATGCCGTACGGCGTCGCCATCCGCGAGGCCGTGGCCAGCGGCGACAACGCCCGCATCCAGCAGGTCTCGCAGCAGGCGCGGCAGTGGCTGCAGGACAACCCCGGCCACGCCAGCTTCGGCGAGGTGCAGGCCGCCCTGCGCGAGGTGGAGGAGTCGCAGGGCCGCGGCAGCTGATCCGCATCCGTCGCCACCGCCCCGCGTCCCTGCCGATGCGCGGGCGGTGGCGCGGCAGGCCCCGTTGTTTCCTCTCCAAAGCCGCCGCCGTCCAGGTCCCCCTCACCCGGAAAGCCCGTCCCATGGAGCGTCCGCCGGCCCGCTACATCTCGGAATCCGACGTCACGGAGCACGTGCCCGTGCACGTGGTGTGGGAGATCACGCTGGCGTGCAACCTCAAGTGCCACCACTGCGGCAGCCGCGCCGGCAAGCGCCGCCCCGACGAGCTCAACACCGAGGAGGCGCTGGAGATGGTGCGCGGCTTGGCGGCGCTGGGCACGCGCGAGATCACGCTCATTGGCGGCGAGGCGTTCATGCGGCCGGACTGGCTGCAGATCATCCGCGCCATCCGCGACCACGGCATGGCGCCCACCATGCAGAGCGGCGGATACCGCCTGACGCCCGAGCGCATCCGCCTCGCCGCGGACGCGGGGCTCGTGGGCGCCGGCGTGAGCATCGACGGGCCGCGCGAGCTGCACGACCGCCTGCGCGGCGTAAAGGGCTCGTTCGACAGCGCCATGACGGCGCTGGAGGCCATCCGCGACACGGGCCTCGTGGCCAGCGTGAACTCGCAGGTGACCAAGCTCGTCATCCCGCACCTGCGCGAGATGCAGGAGCTGTTCATCGAAAAGCGGGCAAAGAACTGGCAGGTGCAGCTCACCGTGGCCATGGGCCGCGCGGCCGACAACCCCGACCTGCTGCTGCAGCCGTACGACCTGCTGGAGGTGATGCCGCTGCTGGCGGAGCTGTACCACGTGGGCGAGACGCGTGGTCTGCTGCTGCAGGCGGGCAACAACGTGGGCTACTTTGGACCGTACGAGCACCTGTTTCGCGGATACGGCAACGGCAAGGGCCACTACGTGGGATGCCTGGCGGGGCAGACGGGCATCGGCATCGAGGCCGACGGCACCATCAAGGGCTGCCCTTCCCTTCCGACGAGCCCGTACGCCGGCGGCAACGTGCGCGAGATTCCCCTGGAGGAGATCTGGCGCGCGGCCGAGAGCCCCATGGCGTTCACGCGCCAGCGGGGCACGGAGGACCTGTGGGGATACTGCGCGGGGTGCTACTACGCCGAGATCTGCCGCGGCGGGTGCAACTGGACGTCGCACTCGCTGCTGGGCGAGCGCGGCAACAACCCGTACTGCCACCACCGGGCGCTGGACCTGGCCGCGCACGGGCTGCGCGAGCGTGTGGTGCAGGTGGAGACGGCGCCCGGCTGCTCGTTCGATCACGGCCGGTTCGAGCTCGTGCTGGAGCCGCTGGATGCCGTGACGGACCGCTTCGACGTGATGGAGCTGGCCCGCCGCGCCAACGGATCGGACGATGCGGATGCGCCGCGCGAGGTGCGCTATCCCGCGCCGTACGCCGGGCCCCGGCCCACGCTGGCGCGCAAGACGCCGCCGCTGCTGGTGCTGTGCCGCGGCTGCTCGCGCTTCGTGGGCCCCGACGAGGAGCACTGCCCGTTCTGCGACGCGCGGCTCAAGGAGGCCGCGGCCACCTACGAGGAGCGGCAGTTCCGCCTGCATCGCGCTACCGAGCGCCTGGCCGAGCTCATCGGCGTCTGAGGCTGATCGGGCGCGCCGCGCCGCGCCGCTTCCGCGGTACGCGTGTGACGCCTGACATCGCGCCGTCGCGTGTCAGCGAAAGCGGCTGTCGATCAGCTTCCCCCGCAAGACGCGTCACCCTGAGGAGCCGCCGCGCGATCGCTGCCCGCACGTGATCCCTGGCGGCGACGAAGGATCTTGTGTGTGAAACGTGAGGCCGGCACCCCGAGCGGGAGCCGGCCTCGCGCTTTGCGTGCAAGATCCTTCGGGGCCACTGGCATCCCGTGCGGTCAGGCCCGTGAGGGCCCCTCAGGATGACAATCGGCGATGTGACCCCAATGAGGAGCCGCCGCGCGATCACGGCCCGCGAGGGCCCCTCAGGATGACAATCGGGTTGGGACCTGCTGGCGCAAACGCGGCGCGGGGCGTGCGAAACGGACGGCGCGAGAGCATCGTCCACCCGCGCCGCACGCATCCCATGCCCCACGTCATCCTTCTCGGCGACAGCATCTTCGACAACGCGGCATACGTGCGGGGCGGGCCGGACGTGGTCACGCACCTGCGCGGGCGCCTGCCCGACGAGTGGCAGGCCACGCTGGCCGCCATCGACGGCGCGACCACGGAGGACATGCCCATCCAGTACGGCCGCGTTCCGTCCGACGCCACGCACCTGGTGCTGAGCATCGGAGGCAACGACGCGCTGATGAACATCGACATTCTGGACCGGCGCGCGTCGTCGTCCGCGGAGGTGCTGGGGATGCTGGCGGACGTGCGCGATGCGTTCGGCGGCCGATACGGCGAGGTGCTGCACGAGCTGCGCAGGCACAGGCTTCCGCTCACCGTCTGCACTATCTACGAGGGCAGCTTTCCCGACCAGCGGATGCAGCGGCTGGCGGGCACGGCGCTCACGATGTTCAACGACGTGATCCTGCGCTGTGCCATCCGTGCCGGCCTGCCCGCGATCGACCTGCGGCTGGTGTGCAACGAGCCGGCGGACTACGCCAACCCCATCGAGCCCAGCGTGCAGGGCGGTGCCAAGATCGCCGATGCCATCGTCCGCGCCGTGGGGAAGGACGGCCCGCGCGGCTCGTGCGTGACGATCTGAACGGCAGTGCGAAAATGCGAAAGTAACAGCGTGCCCGGGCGGATGGATCCGCCCGGGCACTTTGATTTCTCTAAGTTGCCTGCTCAGCAGGGCTCGTTGGTCTGGCAGCAGTCGGTGTAGAACTCCGTGGGGCAGCCGCAGGTGCGCAGACGCGTGCCGCCGCATCCGCACGTGGAGCCGCAGGTAAAGTTGCACGTGGAACCGCTGCAGCACTGCGTGTTCGCGTGGCAGGTGGGGTCCGGACACGCGGTCTGGTAGGTGACGCAGCCGGGGTCGTAGATGGTGTCGCTGTTGGCCATCACCGTTCCCAGGCGCCGGGCCACGTCCGCCGTCTCGAACGATTCCACCGTCAGCTGGTCCATCTGCAGCTTGAGCTTGGCCATGAGGGTGCTCCCGCGATGAAGTGGAATGCCGCCCGGTGAGCGGCAGGAGAACGGATGGGCAGAAAGGGGACGATCCGCGGACCGCGCGACAGCCATCCGGCCCTGATCCGCATCTTCAGAATAAGTGATGATTGTCCGATCAGGAAGATCGATCCGATGGTGCGGAAACGAGAGCGTGCCCGGGCGACCATCCGCCTCGGGCACGCTGCCTTGTTCACCCCGCGCGATCAGCACTCGCAGATGATCTGGCGGCCGGTGGCGCAGGTGTTGTCGTTGGTACAGAAGCCGGTACCGCCGCCGCAGCCGCCGCCACACGAGTTGGAGCACGTGTCGGCGCAGGTGTAGTCGCACGAGCCGACGTCGTAGGTGCACTCGCAGATGATCTGGTTGCCGGTCGTGACGTTGGCGGCGACGGTGCCGCGCACCGGCGTCTCGTTGCCGGTGTCGAACGACTCCACGGACAGCTCCTCGATGTTCAGGGCGAGCTTCTTCATGGGCACCTCGTGTGGACAGGGTCCGGCGGAAAGAACGCGCGGCACCTCCGCGCATCCCGGAATCCCATCCACGAGGAATGTTCCTGTCTCGGGGCCCGAAACGCGCCCTGGAAGGCGCGAAGGGATCCACAGATGCGCCGATGAAACGGGAATGCTCCCCGCGGACGGGACGGAATCCCGGCGCGCAGGGAGCATGCCAAAAAGGTGCGCAAAGGTGACGGTGCGAGCGGCCCGCGCCGGCTGTCGTGACGCGCTACTTCGCCGGCGTGGTGGTGGCGGCGGCCGGTGCCTGCGCGTTGAAGGCGGTGTGGTAGCGCGTGTAGAGCAGCATCAGCCGCTGGCTGCTTTCGGGCGCCGCGCGGGCCAGCAGGGTGATGATCTCGTCGCGGCCGGAGAGGATGGCGTCCACCTCGCGGCGCTGCGTGCCCTGCAGCCGCGGCGCGGACGTCTGCAGCTCGTCGAACACCTCCGTCATCAGCTGCCGCGCGCGCTCGTAGTTGCTGCGCAGCGACTCCGTGAGCGCCGCGCCGATCTTGCCCTCCGTTTGCGCCATCCGCAGCTCGAAGCGGGCGGCGTCGCGGTCTTCGCCGGCGCGGTTGGCGCGCATCCACTGCGGAACAAAGCCCAGCAGGAACGCGACGAGCGCGATTCCCACGACGATGGCGATCTGGCGGTTGCGGTCCATTGTGGCGGATGGGGCGGGAAGGGTGGACGGGCCGGGGCAGGATGATGGGCGGATGCCGTGCCCCACGCAAGGTTTTGCGCGGCTCAGCGCGTCCCGTCCGCGGGGACGCTGTCCGCCGGTGGATGGGCGTCGTC